>JBLGCM010000089.1:0-6221 GCA_047617345.1 Natronomonas sp.
CTCGCCGGGACCGAAGCGGAGCGCCTCCCCGGCCTCGACGACGACCTCTCCGGTCTCGGTCTCGAAGGTCATCTCCCCCTGCTGGATGACGAAGACCTCCTCTTGGGCCTCGTGTTTGTGATAGCCGTACGCGGGACTGTCCCCCGGCGCGAGTTCGTAGTAGTTCAACGCGAGGTCGCTCGCGCCGAGGGCGTCGGTGAGTGGCCGCTGGAGCGTCGACACGTCGATTCGCCGGTCGATATCGTCGATCCGTACTTTCTCCATATCTCGATATGGGGCGAGTGGCCGATGAAGCTACCGGCCGCACGCTCACACACCGAGTTCCTCGGCGACGTCGTGGATCGACTCGGCGGTGAGCGACGGGTCGTCGCCGAAAGTCTCCCACGGCGCGGACTTCCGGTTGAGCCAGACGCTCTGCATCCCGGCGTGTTGGGCGCCCAGAACGTCGAAGTAGCCGGCCGTGACGTGGACGATCTCGTCGATGGGCGTGCCGGTCCGGGCCGCGCCGTGGCGGTAGATTTCCGCGGCCGGTTTGAACGTCTCCACCTCGTCGGCGCTGATCGTGTCCGTGAGTAGATCGCCGATTTCGGCGTGCTCGACCATCGAAGCCAACATCTCCGGATTTCCGTTCGAGATTACATAGCAGTCGTAGCCGCCGTCGACGAGTCGAGAGACGCCCTCGCGAACGTCGTCGAAGACGTCGAGTTCGTGGTAGACGGCGAGAATCTCGTCGCGCTCCTCCGTCGAGATATCGACCCCGTAGGCGTCGAGCGCGTACTGCAGGGCGTCGCGGTTCATCTCGTAAAACGGCTGGTAAGCGTCGATCTGGTTGGCGATGAAGGTATACGCCAGCGAGCGGGTGCGCCAGAGTCGCGAAACTGGTTCCGGGTCGGCAACCCGGTCGGCGAGCGCTTTCTCGGCGGCGTCGACATCGACGAGTGTGCTGTACGAGTCGAACGTAACGGTCGTGACACGGTCGGCATCGAATCCCATGGGCGCCGCTAGAGGTGGAAACCTGTTAAGCGTCGCCCTCCGCGCGGTCGTCGAGAAAGGCCGCCGCACGGTCACTGCCCAGATCGATCAGTTCCTCGATGAAGTCGGGATCCCGATCCAGTTTCGTCGAGTAGTTGTACTGCCAGCCCATCTCGATGCGATGAATCTCGGTGTGCGTGAACTCGTCGTCTGGGAGTTTCCCGGTTTCGACCCAGTCGTTGACCCGCTCGATGAACCGCAGTTCCTGGTTCAGCGAGATGTTGCCGGAGAGGTCGTTGCGCCGGTCGGCGATTGCGTCGAGGCTGGTCGGTTCGCCCTCGAACTCCTGTGGATTGATCTGGATCACCCAGAGTTCGTCGGGTTTGCGCGCCGGTGGCTGATGCATCAGATCGCTGATCGGCGGGTTCTGGGAGAACTGCCCGTCCCAGTGGTAATGGCCGTTCATCTCGACGGCCTCGAAGAGGGTCGGCACCGCCGCCGATGCCAGCACCGCCTCGACTGTGACCTCCCCGTTGGTGAACGTCTCGAAGACGCCAGCGTTGATATCGACCGTCCCGACGACGAGGTCGGGGCCCGTCTGCGAGCAGTGGTCGGGAATCGCATCGAAGTCGATGTGGGATTCGAGAATCGCCCTGATCCGTTCCTTGCCGAGTTCCGACCACGGCACCTGATACGGACTCAGTCGTGGGATCGGCATGCCCGCCCCCTGCAGTCGAGAGAGGTTCTTGAACCAGTCGTTGGTCGCCCGCGCAACCGAGCCCTTCGCGGCGATATCGTCCCAGATGCTAGTCACGAGGTCTGCGGCGGTCTCCGGGTCGGCGGTCATCAACCCGTACCACGCCGCTAAGGCGTTGAACGCGCCGCCGGAGGTGCCGCTGATCCCGACCAGTTCGTGCTCGTCGCCCCAGTTATCGAAGAGGTATTCGAGCACGCCCGCGGTGAACGCGGTGTGGCTCCCGCCGCCCTGACAGGCGATTGCGATGTTCGTCGGCTCACTCATGGGTTCCTGTCCACAACGTGCCGTTGCTCACTGATAGGTATTCGTGTAGCCGCCGTCCCAGAGCATATCCGCCCCGTTGAGGTGTTTCCCGTGTCGGGAGAAGCCGATGGTGAAGAGGTTCGCCACCTCGGCGGGGGTCATCATCTCCTTCGTGCGGGCCTGCCCGAGCATCACGTCCTCGATCACCTCCCGTTTCGAGATACCGCGCTGCTCGGCGGTGTCCTCGATCTGGTTGACCATCAGCGGCGTCAACACGTAGCCGACCGAGACCGAAAAGCCCCGAAGCGTCCCGCCCCCCTCTGCGGCAATCGCCCGCGTCAGTCCGGTGATAGCGTGTTTGGCAGTGATATAGGCGGGTTTGCGTTCGGTCGCGTAGTGGCCGTGCACCGAGGACATGTTCGCGATCGCGCCGACGCCGTCGTCGGTGTTCTCGATGTGCGGGATCGCCTTCTGTGCAGTCAAGAAGGGCGCCCGGACCATGACGTCTTGCAGGAGATCGTACTTCGCCATGGGAAACTCCGCGATAGAGTCGATATGTTGCATCCCGGCGATGTTAGCAACGTACCGTAACGTTCCGAGATCGGCGGCCGCCTCGACGACCGCGCCGACATCCCCGTCGTTGGTTAGGTCGGTTTCGATGGCTTCGATACGTCCGTCAGCGTCGACATCCTCGGCAATCGCTCTGGTCTCGGCCATCCCCTCGGTATCGATATCGGCACCGACGACGGTCAGCCCGTTGGCTGCGAGTGCGACCGCCGTGGCCTGTCCGATTCCGGAAGCCGCGCCGGTCACGAGCGCGACCGTCTCCTCGCTGAAGCGCGGATCGTCCACGATCAGGAAGTCCTCACTGCTCGGTTCTGGTGTGGTCAGATCGAACTCGTCAGTTGTCACACTCAGATTTCGACGCAGCAATAAATAAAAATCGACGTTAACGTCATCCCGCCAGACCGGTTGTGCAACCAAGTTGCACATCACCGGGAAACGTTATTGTGTCCCCCGCGACAGTGGACTGTATGACCGACCAGTCGTGTTCTGAGAAAGCGACTGCGCTGTCGGAGATGCCGCCCAGCGCGAAACTCGTCGTCAAAACGCTCGAACACGAGGGAGAGCTCACCCAGCCACAGCTCGCCGAGCAGACCCTCCTTGCCGGACGAACCGTCAGGTCTGCGCTCTCAGACCTCGAAGCGGCCGGGCTCGTCGACTCCCGAAGTTCCGTCGTCGACGCCCGAAAGACGCTGTACTCGCTGGCCACGGAAGCGGAGCGACAGAGAAACTGATTCGAGGACACTCACCAACACTTACGACCGTCCCGCGAGAGAACGGAGTATGAGCGAGCCATTCGTCGTCGTCGGCGGTGACGCCGCCGGATTGAGCGCGGCGAGCAAGTGCAAACGGGAAGACCCCGACCGAGCGGTGATCGTCTACGAGAAGAGTGACTGGATCTCCTACGCCCACTGCGGGATGCCGTACTACGTTAAAGGCGAGGTCGACTCGATTGGCGATTTGCTCTCGCTCTCGCCAACCGAGGTCGGCGAGCGCGGTGTCGACCTCCACCGCAACCACGAGGTCGTCGATGTCGACCCGGACCGAGCGGTCGTTCACGTCGAGGCCGACGGGAACGCCTTCGAGCAATCCTACGGCGACCTCCTGATCGCGACGGGCGCACGAGCGGTGACCGCTCCCATCGACGGGGCCGATCTGGCGGATGTCTTCACGATGCATCACATGCACTCGGCGGCGGCCCTGCGAGCGCTTTTGACTCCGCCCGCGGAAGCCGACGACTCGATGCTCGATGCGGGCTACGTCGATTGCTCGGAAATGGCCGAGTATTTCGAGCGCAAACCGCCCGAAAGCGCAGCGATCGTCGGCGGCGGCTACGTCGGCGTCGAGATGGCCGAGGCCTTCCGGGCGTGGGACCTCGACACCCATCTCTACCAGCGCTCCGGCCGACCTGCGCCGCCTTTCGGCGAGGCTGTCGGGGAGGAGCTCATCGCGTCGCTCGACGACGCGGGCGTCGAACTGCATCTCGACACCGAGGTCGAGGCGCTGGCGGGCGAGGACAGTGTCGCTCGGGTCGTCGCCGAAGACGGCACCGTCGACGTGGATATCGCGCTCGTCGGCATCGGAATCCGGCCCAATACGGAGATCGTCGAGGAGACCGGCGTCGAGTTCGGAGCGTCGGGAGCGATCACGGTCGACGAGTACGGACAAACAGCGATCGAGAACGTCTACGCCGCGGGCGACTGTGCGGAGGACCGCCACGCCGTCACCGGGAAAGACGACTGGGTCCCACTGGGATTGACGGCCAACCGCGCGGGTCGCGCAATCGGGCAGACTGTCGCTGGCTACCCCGAACCGGTTGGAGAAATTGCCGGGACTGCGGCGCTGAAGGCCTTCGAGCTAGAGTGTGGACGGACAGGTATCATCGACCACGACCGCGCGGAGGCAGCCGGCTTCGATCCCGTCTCGGAGACGATCACCGCGGGCTCGCGGTCGGGCTACTACCCCGGCAACGCCGAGACGACGGTGACGCTGACTGCCGACCGGGAGAGCGGCCGACTGCTCGGTGGCACCATCGCCGGCGAAGACCGGGCGGCGGTCCGAATCGACACGCTCGCGGCGGCGCTGCACGAGGGGACGACTGTGGCAGAACTCGAGCGGTTCGATCTCGCGTACGCGCCACCCTTTAGCCCGGTCTGGGACCCCATTCTCGTCGCCGCGAAGGTGCTGAACGGATCGCTCGATTCGGAGTGAGTCGGATTGACATCCCACGGCCGTCAGGCGTCGGCTTGCTCGTCTGCACGGGGCAATCGAACCCGGGCGACTCCGCCGGGGCTGTCCGCGTCGAACTCCAACTCGCCGCCGGATTTCCGCACCGCCCAGTGAGCGAGCCAGAGTCCGATCCCGCTTCCGTGTTCGAGTGAGGTCTCCTCGCTGGCGTCGAGCACCGACCGTTCGTGTTCGGGGATGCCCGAACCGTTGTCCCGGATTTCGATCAGTACGTCCTCCCCGAGATCGACGGTGATCCACACCTCGGGGTCGTCGCTGTCGTTGTGCTCGAAAGCGTTTTCGATGAGACTCTCGATGCCGAACTCGATACCGGAGACGGCGAGAACAGTCGCGCTATCCGGGAGGTCAGTGTGTACGGTAAACTCCGGGTAGTCCGCGTCGTAACTCTCGATAAGTGTCTCCACTCGCGGCACCAAATCGATCCCGACCGGGCCCTCCGCCGCGTTTTTCATGATGGTTTCGAGCTGTCGGGCTTTCTTTCCGTGGTCGACGAGGTCTTGGGATGTTTCGATGATCTTCGCGGCCGCGGTTTCGCGTCGGTCCCGCGACTCCGCCTCCGGGACGAGTTCGGCGTAGCCCTGGATGACGTTCATATCGTTTTGCAGGTTGTGTCGCAGGACTCGATTGAGCACGCTCAGTCGCTGTTCGCGCTCCCTGATCGCCCGCTCGCGCTCCTTGAGTTGGCGCTCGCGCTCGGCAAGGCTGTCCGCCATCTCGTTGAATCCATCACCGATCTGCCGCCACTCCGTGGCGGCCGTAAGCTCGAGTTCGTGACCGAAGTTCCCGTCCGTCAGTTCCTCGAAACCGCCGAGCAACTGCTGTGTTTGGCGGAGGTTCGTCCGGTACTCGTAGAAGCCGAGGCCGAGGATCGAGAGCACGATGATCAGCAGACTGCCGAACTGGACCGACTGCAGCAGGTCAAGCCTGTCGAGCAGTTCGCCCCGGTCGCGCTCGACTTCGACGATCCAGCCGCTCTCCGCTGACCGGGCCCGGCTCGTGAGACTCTGCTCGAAGCCCGCGGGAGGGCCCGCCATCACGATTTCGCCCGTCTCACTCGGCTGGATCACTCGCGCGGACTGGTCGGTCGTGTTAAGCGGCGACAGCGAGTCGAATAGCCCGTGAGGCTCGGTTTCGACCGCCGGGTCGTAGACGGTGATTGCCGCCGCGAGTACTCCCTCCCGCGTGCCATTCTGGATGATCGCGGCCGCCATGATCATCGTGACCCGGCCGTTAGCTTCCGTCTCCGGGCTGGCGATATATCGCCCGTCGCTCAGACTGGTCTCGAAGTATGGTTCACCCGATTCGTCACTGCCAATAATGTCGGTTCGGGACAGTTGGCCCCCGACATCGGCCCCCCGGACGTCCATGATCGTGCCGTTGTCGTCGATGAGCAGGGCCGTATAAAACGCGGAGTCGTCGATGATCGACTGGAGATACG
>JBLGCM010000090.1:0-6220 GCA_047617345.1 Natronomonas sp.
GTCCGTTCGATCGCCTCGGCGGGGTCGAGTGGATCCCAGCCGAGACGTGCCAACTTCTCCGTCGAGAGGATATGAACGTCGGCATTATAGAGTGGGAAATCAGTCGACACCAGGTCTGCGGCCGCGAGTTCCCGGTCGTTGGCGAACACGAACTCGGGATCTGCATCGAGTGCGTCAGCGGTCTGTTCGAGTAGATCATCGAGCGTAAGCACGGTTCGGTCGCCGACGTTGTAGGCCTCACCCGCCTCTCCCGACTCCGCAACCGTCCGAATCGCTCGCACTGTGTTGTACACCGAGACGAGATGCTGGATGTTTGTTCCGTCACCGGGGACGAGCACACGGTCGAACTCCGAAATCCGGTCGATCCAGTAGCGATACCGGTCGGTGTAGTCGTGGGGGCCGTAGACGATTGTCGGGCGAACACTCATCGCGTTCATCCCCTCTGTGGCCGCCTCGAAGACGACGCGGTCACCTTCTGCCTTGCGTGCCCCGTAGGTCTCGTAACTGTCGTCGACAGCCTGTTCCGCAGTGCAGGGCCGAAGTGGGGTTTCATCTTCGCGCTTCGGGATCACATCTGGTCCGTAGACGGCCCCGCTGGAGATATAGACGTAAGCCTCGACGTCCTCGAAGACATCGACTGCGAGTTCGACCTCGCCGGGATAGTACGCAACGCAGTCGACGACGAGGTCGGGTTCGACGGCCTCGTTCGCCTCTTTCAGTGCCGCACCGCTCGTTCGGTCACCCGTGTAGTGGTCGACGCGGTCGCGATCCGCGAAGGGATTCTCCCGGTTCCCACGATTGAACAGCGTTACCTCGTAGTCCGCTTCCAGTAGTTCCGTCACCAGATGGCGACCGATAAACCGGGTTCCGCCGATAATGAGTGCACTCTCCATATGCCAACAGATCGGTCGTCGGGACTGAAAACGCTCCGATTCCGTCCGATCAGTCCGCGTTCGATTGCATCGTTGTCGATAGTTCGCCTGCTTCGAGTGTCGCAGCCGCTGGAAGTTCGTTGCGCACGTCGTCGCGTTCTCGGTCTTCGATGACCTCCGCGTAGGCATCGGGCATCACGCGGGTGAAGTTCCCGATTTCCTCGTCCCAGTTGTCCAGCAGCTCTTTCGCCCGCTCGGAGTCGGTGTAGGCCGCGTGGTTCTCGACGAGACGAGTCAACATCTCGCGGTCGTTCTCTTCGAGAGCACCCAGCGAGACCATACCGGTGTTGGCTCGCTCCTCGAAGGTGCCGTCAGAGTCGTAGACGTAAGCAATGCCGCCGGACATCCCGGCCGCGAAGTTCTTCCCTGTCTCGCCCAGCACAGCGATTGCGCCGCCGGTCATGTACTCACAGCCGTGGTCGCCGACCGACTCGACGACGCCTTTCACGCCGGAGTTTCGCACGGCGAAGCGTTCGCCCGCAGTACCGTTGACGTAGCACTCGCCTTGGGTCGCGCCGTACAGCGCGACATTACCGGTGATGATGTTCTCGCTGGCGTCGTAGGCGGCCTCTTCCGGCGGGTGGACGATCAGTTTGCCGCCCGAAAGCCCCTTGCCGAGGTAGTCGTTTGCAGAACCGACCAACTCCATCGTCACGCCGTCCTGTGTGAACGCGCCGAAGCTCTGTCCTGCAGTGCCGTCGAACCGAACCGACAGCGTATCTTGCGGGAGGCCGTCGACGCCGTGGACCTTCGAGATCTCGTTCGACAACGTTGCGCCGACTGCGCGGTTGACGTTGGTGATCTCTTTCGTGAGCGTCGTCGGTTCTCCGTGTTCGATTGCCTCACTTGCCTCCTCGATGAGTTCCCAGTCGAGCTGTTCGTCGATATCGTGATCCTGCTCGCGGGTCTTGTACCGGTCGACGCCTTCGGGGCGCTCTGGTTCGACCAGCAGCGAGGAGAGATCGAGTTTCTTCGCCTTCTCCTGAGTCACGTCCGTCCGCTGCTGGAGCAGTTCGACGCGGCCGATCATCTCCTCGACCGACCGGAAGCCGAGGTCGGCCATGATCTCGCGTAGTTCCTGCGCGATGAATGTCATGTAGTTGATGACGTGCTGTGGCTGGCCGGGGAACCGCTCGCGGAGTTTCTCGTTTTGGGTCGCGATGCCGACCGGACAGGTGTTCTCGTGACACTGCCGGGCCATCACACAGCCGGAGGTGACCATCGACGCCGTCCCGAAGGTGTAGCCCTCGGCACCGAGCAGCGCGGCGATTGCCACGTCTCGGCCGGTCTTCATCCCGCCGTCGGTCGTCACGCGGATCCGGTCGCGCAGGCCGGTCTGACAGAGTAGCTGGTTCGCCTCGGCGACGCCGAGTTCCCACGGCACGCCGGCGTTTTTGATGCTCGTCTTCGGCGAGGCACCGGTTCCGCCGGAGTCCCCGGAGATGTGGACCACGTCAGCTTTGGCCTTCGCCACACCGGCCGCGATGATGCCGACACCCGCTTCGGCGACGAGTTTGACGTTGATATCCGCCTCGGGGTTCGAGGCATTCAGGTCGTGGATCAACTGCTTGAGGTCCTCGATGGAGTAGATATCGTGTAGCGGCGGCGGCGAGATGAGCCCCACACCAGGGGTCGCATACCGGACGTGAGCGATCATCTCGTTGACCTTCTTACCGGGCAGGTGGCCGCCCTCGCCGGGCTTGGATCCCTGGGCCATCTTGATCTGGAGCTCCTCGGCTGCCGTGAGGTACGCCGAAGTCACGCCGAATCGCCCGGATGCGACCTGTTTCGTGTGTGATTCTTTCTCGGTTCCGAACCGTTCGGGCGGTTCCCCACCCTCGCCGGTGTTAGATTTGGCCCCGATACGGTTCATTGCGATGGCGTTGTTCTCGTGCATCTCCGGGGAGAGCGAGCCGAGCGACATCGCGGCCGTCTCGAATCGCTCGACGATGGAATCGACGGACTCGACTTCTTCGACGGGGATCGATTCGCGGTTCTCGTCGTCGAACTCCAGGAGGCCGCGAAGCGTCGCGAGCTGTTCTTGCTGGTTGTTGACCAGTTCGGCGAACTCCTTGTAGGTCTCGTAATCGCCCTGTCGGACGGCCTGCTGGATGGTACTCACAGTTTGAGGATTCCACTGGTGGTAGATACCGCCGGTTCGGTTCTCGTACTCCCCGACACGTTCCATGTCGCCGTCGTTCCAGGCAACCTCGTGGCGGTCACGCAGATCGGATTCGATTTCCTCGAGCCCGATTCCGTCCGTGCGGTTCTCCGTTCCCTCGAAGTACTCCTCGACGAGATCCGAAGAGAGCCCGACCGCCTCGAAGATCTGTGCGCCCTGGTAGCTCTCGACGGTCGAGATGCCCATTTTCGCCATCGTCTTGAGGAGGCCGTCTTCGATGGCGTTGATGTAGGCGTCGATCGCTTTTTCGGGATCCGCACCGTCGGGTCCAGCCACGAGGTCGGTGATCGTCTGGTAGGCAAGGTAGGGGTTGACTGCGCCCGCGCCGTAGCCGATCAGGGTCGCGAAATGGTGGACCGCGCGCGGACTGCCGGACTCGAGGACGAGTCCGATGTGGTTTCGCTGGCCGTTTCGGACGAGATGGTGGTGAACGCCCCCGACGGCGAGCAGCGAGGGGATCGGAACCCGATCCGGATCGGTCGTCCGGTCGGAAAGGACGACGATATCGTGCTTCTCGGTTGCTTTGGAGGCGTCCTCGCGGAGCGACTCGACGGCGGATGCGAGGTCGTCTTCGTCCGGGTCGTACGTGATGTCGACAACGCCGGTCGACATGCCGTTCTCGTCGAGGTCTTTGATGCCGTCCATCTCCTGGTCGGTGAGAATCGGCGAGTCGAGGACGAGTTGGCGGGCGTGCTCCGAAGTCTCGCCGAGGAGGTTTCGCTGGTTTCCGAGCCGAGTTTCGAGACTCGTGACCAGTTCCTCGCGGATGTAATCCAGCGGCGGGTTCGAGACCTGCGCGAACAGCTGTTTGAAATAGGTAAAGAGCGGTCGGTTGAACTGCGAAAGCACCGACAGCGGCGTGTCGTCGCCCATCGAGCCGATGGGATCTTTCCCCTTTTCGGCCATCGGTTCGAGCAGATGATCGATCTCGTCGTAGGTGTAGCCGTGCGTGGCCTGATGGGCCCGGAGTTCGTCGATCTCGTGCTGTGGCGTGTTGTCGTCGTCCGGTGAAATATCCTCTATCTGGATCTGTTCTTGATCGACCCACTCGCCGTATTTCTCGTCGACAAGCCCGTCGAAGACCTCTTCGTCCGGGACGACGCGGCCCTCTTCGGGATCGGCGAGGAAACACTGCCCGGGCGAGAGTCGACCGCGCTCGCGGATCTCACTCTCGTCGTAATCCAGCGCGCCGGCTTCTGAAGACATGACGAGCGTGTTGTCTTCGAGGACATCGTATCGGCACGGCCTGAGTCCGTTCCGGTCCAGCACCGCGCCGACGCGTTCGCCGTCGGTCGCGGCGACCAGCGCCGGCCCGTCCCACGGTTCGACAAGCGAAGCGTGGTAATCGTAGAACTCCCGGCGCTGTCCGGAGACGTTGTTCTGCTCGCCGCGCCACGCCTCGGGGATCAGCGTTCGCAGCGCGTGCGGGAGCGGTCGCCCGGTCTCCATGAGCAGTTCGAGCGCGTTATCGACGCTTGCGGTATCGGACTGTTCGGGGTCGTCGATGATCGGCTTGATCTTCTCGATATCGTCGCCGAAGGTCTCGTCTTCGATATCTGTCTGCCGGGCCCGCATCCAGTTGATGTTGCCCTGAATGGTGTTGAACTCGCCGTTGTGGATGATGTTGCGGTAGGGATGAGCCAGATGCCACGCGCCGAGCGTGTTCGTCGAGAAGCGAGCGTGGACCATCGCAAACGTCGAGTGCATCCGCTCGTCGGAGAGATCCAGGAAGTAGTCCTCGACCTGTTCGGCCTTCAGCAACCCCTTGTAGACGACCGTCTTGCGATCCAGAGAGACGATGTAGAACCGCTCGCTGCCCTCGGGCTGCTCCTCCTCGATCGTGTTTTCGACGACGCTGCGACCGATGTAGAGCTGTCGGCCGAACTCTTCTTCGCTCACGTCGTCTTTCGAGGTGACGAAGACCTGCTGAATGTCCGGCTCCGAATCCAGCGCCGTCTGGCCGAGGCCCTTGTTGTTCGTCGGGACCTCCCGCCAGGCGAGGACCTCCAGCCCTTCCTCGCCGAGCAGTGCTTCGACTCGGGATTTCAGCGACGCGCGAGCATCGTCGTCCTGGGGCAAAAAGAGCGACCCAACGGCGTATTCGCCGGGGTCCGGAAGATCGGCGTCCAGTTCGCCGGCAAAGAATTCGTGGGGGATCTGGAGAAGAATACCAGCCCCGTCACCCGTCGCTTTCTCCGCGCCAGTCGTTCCGCGGTGCTCCATACACTCTACGAGTTCCAGTCCGTCGCGTACGACCTCGTGGCTGCTCCCGCCGTCGAGGTCCATCACGACGCCGACCCCACAGTTGGACCGAGTGTCCGCGGGGTCTACGAGACCGTCCTGACCAGTCTCCGTGCGTCGGTCTGTCATATCACGAGTACACAAGTGCCCCAGCCATATCAGGCTATTCCTGAAACCCCTCTCCTGTATAATATCGAAATAAGGTGGTATTATGCCACTAATATGTCCTTTCCGAGACGACGCGAGCGGCGATTTCGGCGACGGCGTAACGGTAGTCTCACAGTGATTTTTGTTGCTAGTCAGAGTCCGACCGGTTAGTCTAACTGTTCCAGATCACCGCGGCGTTCGCGCTGCATGATCTCGCCCGCGAACCGCCGAAGCACGTCGACCAGTTCCGCTTTCCTCTCGTAGGTCTCCACGCGCAGGTCCCACCGGGCGCTCGCCGACCGGATCATCGCGCTCGTCACGTCGTCCTCGTGGACGAAGACGACTCGCTCGCCGTGGTCGTCCGCCAGCGCTTCCAGAATACTGCCGGCCTCCTCGCCCACCCCGAAGTTGTGCCCCAGAAACGGCAGCACGAACGCCGTCGCGTTGCTACACCGCGTGAATTCGATGCTCTGGGTGACCGCGTCCACCTCATCCGTGTCGACATCGACATCGAGCGCCAGAAACGCATTCACGCCCGGATCTGCCCTGAGTTTCCCCTGTATCTCTCGCAAGAGGCCCTGTGCCGCATCGATCTCCGCTTTGTTCCGAAACAGTCGGCGCAGAGGCCCGGGCAAGTCTTCGATGTCTATCTCCCGGCGCTCCTCCTCGCTGAGGACGTAATTGAGGTTGAACGACTTGTACGGCCCCATAATGTAGA
>JBLGCM010000091.1:0-6212 GCA_047617345.1 Natronomonas sp.
CTCGAAGGTCGAGCCGTTCCAGCCCGCGGCGGGTCGGCCCTGTCGCCGCGGCGGCCACACCGGGGTCAGGTTGCTCTCGATACGGATTCGCTGGCTCCGCTCGCCCGTGACGACGAGTTGGACAAGCGTCACACCCTCGACAGCCTCACACGTCCACTCAAGTGTCGCCATGGCGGGGTTGGATCCGGGATCGGATATAAACCGTCGGGTCAGACACGAACGACCGGCCCACCGAGGTACTCGGCCGCGGCCGCTGTCGACTCGAAGCGGTCCAGTTCGAGAACGACCGGCGCGCGGTACTCCGCTAGCTCGGCGATCGCGAGTCCCACGACCGGCGGCCGACACTCGAAGGGGTCGTCGACCGGCCCAGTCGCTAGGTCTCGCACCCTCGTCGCGAACTCGCTTTCGAGTTCGCCGACTAGCCACCGGCGCGCGTCCCGGCGGCGGTTCGCCAGTCGGTCTTCGAGGCGGAACCGTCGCTCCCGGCGGTCCCGTTGCGTTCGGGCCCGTCGTCGTTCCCGTTCGTGGCTCTGGACCGCGGCGGTCGCTGTCGTCTCGATTTCCGCCAACTCTCGGATCTGCTGTGCGAGTCGGGCTTCGAGTTCGCCCGTGTCGAGGCCGCGCTCCCGGCAGGCCGCCAGCCGCCCCCGCGTCGTCGCAACCGCTTCCTGCATCTTCTGGCGGTTCTCGTGCTCGTCGGCGCGCTCTCGGCGGCGCGTTTCGAGGTCGGTCTCGTCGAGTGAGAGCGACGCCAACTCCCCTTCGATTCCCGCGATTTCCTCGTCGTGCGGCGTTTCGAGCCCGCGGGTTCGGCCGGCCGCAGCGAGTGCCGTCCGCGTACGGAGTCCCATCTCCGGATGGAGATGTCCAACGTACTCGTGGACCGCGGTCGGTGACTCACAATCGACCGCCAGCGCGGGATGTTCGTCGCCGAACGTATCGTCTCCGATTCGGCCGTCCCGGACGATCGCTTCCAGAAGCCGGTCGGCGTCGACGGCCTGTTCGACCGTAACTGCCGGTCCAGACCGAGCAACCGAGCCGATCCGACAGATCATAGCTCCGTCTGTTTGAGTCGTTCGGGCGAGGGCAACTCCCGTCCGGCGGCAAAGGCCGTGTACGGCACCGCCGGCTCCGCCCGGCGCTCGTAGGCTTTCGCGGCCTCACGAACCGAGTCGGGCACCGCAGCGAACTCGTTGAACGGCCGCGTCCGTTCGATCTGGACCGCCTCGCCGTGCTTTTCGCGGAGGCGAACTGCCTGAAACGCCCCGAACTCCGTCTCGGCCAGCAGGGCAACACGACCGAAGCTCCTGAGTACGGTCTGTTCGTGTGTCCGACAGATATTTCGCAACGACTGTCTGGCATCCCGCGAGTACGTGACGACCAACAACACACTCGGCAAGTGTGTGAAATCACACCTAAAACTGACTATTTCCGACTGGGTTCAGAACGACAGCCCGGATTCCAGCAGTTCGCGGGATTGGATATCTGGCTCGCCGTCGCCCAGCGACACTCGCGCGTCGAACAGCGAGGCGAGCGCCGAAACGTCCTGGTCGCTGTGGGCGTTCGGGTCGATGTGAAAGTGTGCGCGGGCACCCGCGGCGTGAATCTGGCCGGAGATGGCGTGCAGGAACTCGTAGGTGGTCGGTACGTCGACGTACTGGAGCATCGAGGTGAGCGAATCGAAGCAGACGAGCACCCGGCCGTCGAACTCCGAGAGAAACTGGCCGATGGTGATCCCCAACCCCGTCAGATCGTTGGGCGTCGAGACCGTCTCGGTCGTGACTGTCTCGTCCTCAACGGCGGCCGAGCCGTCGCCGACGGTGATCACGCCGACGTTGTCGACGGATTTCCCGTCCAACTGTTCGACGCAGGCACTCGCCTGTCGAGTGAACGACACGAACAGCACGTTCGGCGCCGACGCGTCGACGAGAAGCGACGTACAGACATCCCGGCCGCCCCCGATCGACGGCTCTTCGAGCAGGACGTTGGTCGCTCCGTCTAATTGTGTAGGTATTTTTTCCATCCCTCGACCCAACTGTCCCAAAATAGACGCGCTAGGTATAAACAGCTTTGTCTCGTGCGACGAGGGAAACCTACAACTGTTTGCCCGTCACAGGGGGAGACATGTACGACAACATCTTGCTTCCGACCGACGGCAGTTCCGCGACGACGGAAGCGCTCGATCACGCGCTGACGATTGCGGTCGACAAGGACGCGACCGTGCACCCGCTGTATATCGTCGATAAACGTCATCTTCGGGCGGCGGACGACGAAACGACCGACGAAGTGCGCCGTTCGCTAGAAGAGGAGGCGACACACGCGCTCGACGATGCGCGGGTTCGCATCGAAGACGAGGGCGCGAAGGCCGAGACTGCCCGGCGAGAGGGGACGCCACACCGGGCGATCCTCGACTACGCCGAGGAGGCAGATATCGATCTGATCGTGATGGGAACCCACGGCAAGAACGGCCGCGAGCGACTCGCTCAACTCGGGAGCACCACCGAACGCGTCGTCAAGAACGCGGACTTGCCGGTGCTGGTCGTCGAGATTGGCGAATGACAGGAGTATGCCCGCCGTCTGACGCAGTTTTAATTGGATAGGGCGGCAGGTTTCAGCACAAGCATGCCACGTCTGACGGTGACAATCAGCGACGAACACGAGCGGATTCTCGAACGCCAGGCAGACAGCGGGGAGGCATACCGGTCGAAATCGGAGGTGATCCGTGAGTGTATCGAGGCACACGAACGGGTCGAACAGCTGTCCGAACAGCTGGCCTGTCTCGAAGCCGAGGTCGAGTTGCTGCGCGACCAGCGGGCGACGCTGAAAGAGAAGGCCGCTCGCGTCGACGAACTCGAATCACAGCTCCGCCAGCTCCAGACCGCCTACCACCGGGCGATCAGCGAGGGAAAATCCCCGCAGGAACTGGAGCCGATCACCGAACAGCCTATCGAGCCCGGTCCCTCCGCCGAGGCGCTCATCGAGGAGGCCGAATCGACGCCCGCTGACAGCCCCACCACGACCGTCGAGTCATCGCCGGACACGCAGGCGATCGAGGCGGCCGAGCCCGTCGACTCCGCCGTCGGGGAGTCGGCGGAACCGATGACGAAAACAGCCGGATCGGCCGACCCGGAAACGCCGGTCGAGCCGACAGCCGAGTCGCCGTCGAGAGACGGATCCAGGTCTGACGCTACCGGTGAAGTGACCGCGTCAGTCACACCCCCAACCGGGGCCGAATCTGGTGGGCAGACCGACCGGGCAGAGTCGGCCACCGACGGCGGTGTCGAAATCGACGAAGAGTTGCTCTATCAGTCGCCGGGCGTCGGCTCGCGGCTCAAATCAGCGCTGTTCGGCGGACCCGGCGGCAGTCGGTGATTCGAGCGCGTCGACCAGTTCGGCGCGGTCGTTCCCGGGGTCGTTGACCGCCGTCGAAACGGGATAGGCATGCATCGCGTCGGCGGGACACGGTTCGAGCAGTGTTTTTGCGTTCTCTGGTGGTTCGGTGAGCCACGCGTCCTTCCGGTCGTCGGGCAAAATCACAGCCATCCGGTGGTGCAGGGTAGCCACGAGGTCGTTGGGCTCTGTCGTGATAATCGTGAACGTATCGACTGGCTCAGCCGTCGGCTCTGAACCGTCTTCGCTGAAGGCGTCCAGTCCGGTCTGTGTCGTCGGCGGCTGCCAGCGCGTCCACAGCCCCGCCATCAGGAACGGTCGGCCGTCCGCGAAGGCAACTCGGTGAGGCTGAGTCCCGTCCTCGGTCTCGACCCACTCGTAGAAGCCATCGGCGGGAACGAGACAGCGACCGCTGCCTTCGATTGCGCCGTCGAAGGCGTCGGCGAAACTGGACTTCTCGGTGAGCGTTTCCGCGCGAGCGTTGACGTGGCCGCCGTCCTGTCTGGTTTCGGCCCACTGCGGGATCAGTCCCCATTCGAGCCGTCGGAGCCGGTCGGGCTCGTCGTCGGTGATGATCGGCAGCTGCTGGCCCGGCGCGGCGTTATATGTCGGCTCGTAGGTCTCGGCGCCGACGCCGAACCGGTCCGACAGCGTCTCCGGGGCGACGAAGAGCGTGTATCGTCCGCACATACCCTCAGGAGGGGCCGAGATTCCAAAAGAAGTCCGGTCGAGCGAACAGAATACTTAGGGACCGAGAGGCCACAGTGTGGGGTAATGGGCCTGTTCCGGTCGACCGAATTGCTCGGAATCGCCGAGGAAACACTGGCGTTCATTCTCTCGGCCTCCGAGCAGACACATCCCAACGAGTACATGGGCTTTCTGCGGGCCGACAGTGCGAAAAAACTCGACATCGGCCGCGAGGGGAAGGTCATCACCGATATTCTGATCATCCCCGGCACCGAGTCCGGGCCGACGAGCGCCTCGGTCAAGGAGATGATGAAACCGAACGATGTCAGGTCTGTCGGCTCGGTTCACTCACACCCCAACGGCGTGCTCCGGCCGAGTGATGCCGACCTCCAGACGTTCACCAGCGGCGAGGTTCACATCATCGTCGGCGCGCCCTACGGCCGCGAGGACTGGCAGGCCTTCGACAGTCAGGGCGAGCCGAGAGAACTGGACGTGCTCGACGTCGACCTGCCGGACGACGAGTTTTTCGAGTTGACTCGGGAGGGACTGGGTGACGAACATCTCGAAAGCCCGCGCGGCGAGAGCGAGAGCGACGAGAAAAGCGGCGGTTTCTTATCGTGGTTTCGATAGTCAGGCCCGTTCGGCTTCGCGTTCGAGTTCACGGTCGATCTCGTCTTTGACGTTGTCGACTGACTCGACGGTGAGGACGTTTCCGCCGCCGGGATCGACGACGATTATCTCCGTCCCCTCGGAGAGCTCGTCGTCGAAACTGCGGGCCTCGTAGTAGGGATTGAATCCGCCCTTGTCGAGTTTGACCTGACCGTCGGTCGGCGTGACACGCTCGGTGACGCGACCGGATTTGCCCCGAAGCGAATCGGAATCGCTCGTCTTGCCTTTGCCCTTGCCGCCGTAGAGGTCGAGTTCGCGGTAGGCGTACAGCGTGCCGACGGAGGTCACCAGGACGGTGATCGCCATGATCGTGAGGGTGATCGGGGCCGGGATGACTGACGGGAGGAGGACCCCCACGATACCAGCGGCGAGAATGCCGGTCCCGGCGACGAAGAAGTGCGCTCCGGGCGCGAACGCTTCGGCGATGATCAGCCCAGCGCCAGCAACCAGCATGAGCAGCGCGATGTTGCCCATGAGCGACTCCAAGACCATACCAGATGTTGGGCTGGAATAATGATAACAGTTCGGGCTGGTTTCGAGACGGGAGACGGGCGGAAGCGGGCGAGGGCAGCGCTGTCGGCTGTCGACAGGGAAGGCGAGTCGTTTATACATACAGCCCCTGACTCACACGTATGGACGTGAAGTCGCGTCACCATCTCCGCTCGGACGCAATCGGAGCGATCCAAGAGGATATCGAGACCAAACTCGGTGTCACGGTCGACGCCGACTCCTTCGAGAAAGTGGAGTTCGACGACAACGACTGGAACGTCGTTCTCGTCGACGGCGAGCCGCTCGTGCTCTACGTAGACAGCGAGACGCAACGCGCCTCGGACGAGAGCGGCGGCGCCGCGACCGACGAGGGTGAAAAGCCGTTTCTGACGGTCCGGGGCGCGAACGAATACCCACCGACCAAGCGAATCGTCACCGTCGATACCGGGGCGATTCAGTTCGTCTCCAACGGCGCAGACGTGATGCGACCCGGTATCGTCGAGGCCGACGAAGTCATCGAGGAGGGCGATCTGGTCGTCATCAGCGAGGAAGGCCACGGGAAGTTCCTCGCCATCGGCCGCGCGCTCGCCGACGGTGCTGATATGATCGGCGAGGACGGTCGAGTCGTCGAGTCGATCCACCACGTCGGCGACGATCTCTACGAGATGACGATCTGACTGGCGTTTTGCCTGCGTCTGACGTAAAACCTAAACAGTCGGCGGCCGCCTGCCCTTGTATGGGACTCATGAGCAAGATACTCGGCAGTGCCGGGGGAACCCGACAGACCGAGGACTACGTCGAACTCAGCGCCGACGATCTGGCCGGTGAAGACGTCGAAGCCGAGACGGAGGTCAAAATCGCCAAGATCGCCGACAAATCCGATGTCATCGATATCAAAGACGAGGTCTACGACGGCAACATCGTCATCGCCGACATCACCCGCCACAGCACCCAGGACCGGACGATGGAACACATCA
>JBLGCM010000092.1:0-6204 GCA_047617345.1 Natronomonas sp.
CGACCAGCCGTCTGACGGAGCCGAGGCGGAAACCGAGCGGGCGTATCTCCACATCGACGGGATGCACTGTGCGACCTGCGAGGCCTTTCTCGAACGGCGAGCGACCAACTGCGACGGGGTCGTCGACGCCGCGGCGAGTTACGTGACCGAGACGATCAGAATCGAGTACGATCCCGACCGGATCACTGTCGAGAAACTCGAAGACGAACTGACGACGGTCGGCTACAGCGTCGTCCCCCGCGACGACCTGGCGACCGTCGCCGATCAGCACGACCGGCGTTGGGACGACCGCCAGTTGGACGATCTGCTCGGCTATCGGTACGCGGCGGGCGTGCTCTTCGGGATATTCATGATGCTCCCGTATGTGACCGTCGTCTATCCGGTCCATCTCATCGACCTGCTCGGAACCGGCGATCTCGCCTTCTTCTCCGGCGGCGCGGGACCGGGCGACGCCCTGTTGGTCCTGCCGATTTTCATGATCATCACCGGCGTCGTCCTCTTTTTCACCGGACTGCCGCTGCTCCGCGGGGCCTACGTCAGCATCGTCATGCGCCAGCCCAACCTGGATCTGCTTGTCGCGATTACGATCACCAGCGCGTACGTCTACGGGACCATCGCCTTCCTGACGAGCAATCTCAACATCTACTTCGATCTGACGATCCTGATCGCGGCGGTCGTGGTGGCGGTCATCTACTACGAGTCGCTGACCAAACAGCGCGCTGTCAATCTCCTGACCGAACTGACCGTCTCGCAGGTGACAGACGCCACCCGCTACGAGGCCGACGGGACGACAAGCGAGGTCGACGTCTCCGAATTAGAACCGCACGACCGCCTGCTCGTCAGAGAGGGCGAGCGAGTGCCCGTCGACGGCGTCCTCGAATCCGAGCGCTGTACGGTCGACGAGGCGGTCGTCACCGGCGAATCACTGCCGGTGCGCAAGGAAGCGGGCGATCAGCTAATCGGCGGTTCGATTGTCACCGACGACGGCGCGACGATTTGCGTGGGTGATCCGCCGACGAGCAGCCTCGACGCCCTGACGAGTTCCGTCTGGGACCTGCAGAGTTCGACCCACGGCATCCAGCGCTGGAGCGACC
This sequence comes from Natronomonas sp., assembly GCA_047617345.1. Lineage (GTDB taxonomy): Archaea > Halobacteriota > Halobacteria > Halobacteriales > Haloarculaceae > Halovenus. The sequence goes on from JBLGCM010000092.1 coordinate 1,095, forward strand.
GACTCGCCGCGCGGGTGATTCCGGGACTGCTCCTCGCCGCCGCCGCCGCAGGCGTCGTCGGGTTCTGGCTGAATCGGAGTGTCATCGGTGCCGTCCTCGCCGCGCTCGGCGTTCTCTTCATCGCCAGCCCGTGGGGGCTGGGACTGTCGACGCCGCTGTCGGTCGCCCGGAGCATCGAGGCCGCGATCAGCCACGGAATCATCGTCTTCGACGAAACCGTCTTCGAGCGACTGCGGGAGACCGATACCGTCGTCTTCGACAAGACGGGGACGCTGACGACAGGCGAGATGAGCCTTCTCGCGACCGACGTGCCCGACGACGCGCTGGCGAAAGCCGCCGAACTCGAACAACACGCCGCTCACCCGGCAGGAAAGGCGATCAGCAGTTCCGTCGAGTTCGGCGCAGCGAAACGATCCGACGGTGGAACCAGCCAACGGCACTCCGGCGACTCGACGACGGTGTCCGGTGATCGAGTCAGTGACGTTCAGGGCCACGACAAGGGCATCGAGGGGACCGTCGGCGGCGAACGGCTGTTAGTCGGCAATCTGGCGCTGTTCGCCGAACGAGAGTGGGCGGTCTCAGAGGAGATCGAAAAACAGGCCGTGAGCCACCGGAATGCTGGCAACCTCCCGGTCGTGATCGGTCGAGAGGGGAGGGCCGAGGGAATCGTCGTGCTGGGAGACGATCCTCGCGAGCAGTGGGAACACATTCTCCGTCGTCTCGCTGACCGGGAGATTCGAACCGTGGTTTTGACCGGCGACGACGCGGCGGCAGCGAGTCTCTTCGGTGACCATCCCGCCGTCGAACACGTCTTCGCCGGCGTCCCTCCGGCGGGCAAGACGGCGACGATCCGCCGCCTCCAGCAGGCGGGCCACGTCACGATGGTCGGCGACGGGACCAACGACGGCCCCGCGCTGGCCGCGGCCGACCTCGGTATCTCGCTGGGCGGCGGAACGGCTCTGGCCTCCGAAGCCGCGGATATCACCGCACTGGATGACGACCTCTCCAGTGTCGAGACAGCATTCGACCTCGCTGGCGGCGCGCGCAGACGGTTGCGCCAGAACTCCGTGCTCGGCCTGCTGTTCAATGCGGTGACCATCCCGCTCGGAATCGTCGGGCTGTTGAACCCGCTGTTCGTGATGGCGGCGGCCGCCCTGACCGTCTGTGCGGTCAGTCTGAATGCGACGCGACCGCTGATCGAGTAACCATCACGGATTCGTGATGGGAAACACAGATGGAATACCTGTTGATTTATATGCGCCAAGACCAAGACAGGACTGTGACGAGAGCAAACGAAGACGTCCAGCTTTCACTCGTACAGCTGGACAACTACGGCCCGTGGACGGTGACGCCGTCGCCACGGCGAGAGACGGATCTTCAGTCCTTGCAGGCCCATCTCTACGCCGATTTCGCGGATTTCGTGGGCCGCGAGGACGGCTATGCGTTTTTCGACCGATTCGACAACATCATCGGCGTGACCAACGGTATCGACCGGCGAGCCCACGAGCGGTTTCAGGAGCACGTTCGCAACCAGTACCCGGTTACCGCGAGTATCGGTATCGGGGCAGCAGCGACGCCGCTTTCGGCGCTCGGAAAGGCCACCGAGGGGCTCCAAGACGCCGGCAGCGCACAGGATCCCAACCGAACGGAGATCCTGACGACCGACGGAACGGTCGGTCCGGCGGAGGGGGAAGTGACCATCGCCCACTTCGATATCGTCGACGTAACCGGCACCTACACCGACAGCGTCAACGCCGCGCGGACGACGCTCGACATTCGCCGCGCGACGCTCGAACTCGCCGAGTACATGCAGACCGAACACGACAGCATCGCCCGCTTCGTCGGCGGCGACAACATCATCGCCGTCTGTCCGCGACTCTCCGAAGAGATCTTCGACGGCGCGCGCGCTGCCGTCCGCGAACGAGCCGACGTCGAGATGCAGGTCGGCGTCGGACGGGGACTCACCGCCCACGACGCCGGCTACCGCGCCAAGCTCGCCCTCGAGGAGTGTCGCGAGAACGGCCACCGCGTCCACCAGATCACGACGAAAGCTGCGACCGACTGAACTCGATCGACTCGGGTGAGTCAAGCTAGTTCTGTTCCGACCGATCGCCGGCCGGGGACACCGGCGGACCGTTTTGATCGACGCCGACAGCGACGTGCTCGCTCTCTCCGGCGCACTGGAGATGCCGTTCGCCCGAGTCCGCTATCCAGAGCGAAGGCGGTCGTGCCAGCGCGCCGGCGCGCGGGCGGTTAGCGTCCCACCGACAGCGGCAGCAGCGACGGAGACGCCGAGTGCCACCGACATCGACCGCAGCGGGGCGGTACCGTGGGCGAGCGCCGCCACCAGAAGCGGGACCGAGACCAGCGCGAGCCCGCCGCCGTAGGCGGCGAACAACACGGTGTCAAACAGCAGTTCGTTGGCCGAGAAGCCAGCCAGATACGCCGTCAATCCGAAGACATACAGCGCGACCAGCGGGAAGACGGCGACGCCGACCAGCAGATCGGTGAGCGGGTAGCGGAGCGCGCCCAGCGCGAGAAAGCCGAGCGCGAACGGGATCGAACAGACGTAGAACGCGGCGAGTTTTCCCCGGAAGACGGCCGCAAGCCCGTCGGGATAGCGGAGGTACTCCTCGGGGTCGTCGACCTGCGTCACCCAGTTGTAGGTGGTGAAAGTCCCCAATCCGAGCAGCGTCCCGAAAGCGATGCCACCAGAGGGGTCGAGCGCCGTCGCTGCGGCGAGGCGGTCGAGAAGCAACACGGCCACGCCGAAGAGGACGCCCAGCGAGACGCCCACCTTCCAGACCGAGCCGCTGGATCGGCCGACTTCGACCAGCGAGCGGGCGGTGTGTGCGTCCGTCAGCGAGCGCAGGCGTCGGAACCGCGTCGGGTCGGTCCGACGAAGTGCCCGGCCGGCGGACGGCTCGAAGATCAACGGACCGGTCACGAGGACGGCAGCGAGGACGGTGAGGCTGCTCGCGGCGGTTTCGAGGCCGGGGTCAGCGAAGAGGGCGTACGGCGTCAGCCCGACCAGAGTCACTGGATCGGCGAGGAAAGCGGCGACCAGCGCGGCGACCACGGCGAGAAACGCGAGTTTGCTCCGACTCCCGACCCCGACGAGCGCGAGACTGCCGCCGGTCCCGAGCGCGAACGTGCCGGCGACGGTCAGCCAAAGTAGGCCGATGGATAGCACGGAGAGTCCGCCCGTTCGCCCGATCGGAACGAATCCGACGACGACCGGTGTCAGGAAGAAGGCGAGATAGTAGACGATGTCTTTCCAGATGAACACGGCGAGCAATCGCCGCCGCGAAACCGGGAGTGTCCGGGCCGAGAAGACCAGAAGCGTCACATCGCCGAGCACATCGCGCAGCGCGTCCCGCCCCACCAGCCCGATAGTGCCGACCTGCAGGCCGAAAAAGAAGACGAGCGCGTGCAGGCCGGCGATAATCGTTTCGAGCGAACTCCCGGTCAGTGAGAGCAGAGAGAGCCCGGCGGCGGCGATCAGTGCCGTCATCACCGGGAAGACGAGAAACCGGCTCCGACCGAACAGCTCGGCGTGGAGTCGGTATTCTTCCAGCAGCATCCGGGAGAACAGTCGGCTCGTCAGGTTCACGTCGCCGTCACCTCCGTCCCGGAGCCCCCGGCGGTCACGGCGTGGACACCTCTCCGGTCACCTCGGATTCGTAGGCGCTGAGCAGCCCGTCTTCCATGGTTTCGGGCGCGCGCTGGGTGCGGAGTTTGCCGCCGGCGATAATGCCGACCTCCGTACAGAGCTGTTCGGCGACTTCGACGAAGTGCGTCGAGAGAAAGAGCGTGTTCCCCGCCTCGCAGTACCGCCGAAGCTCCGCCTTCACGTCGGCTTGCATCAGCGGATCGAGGTTGACGAGCGGTTCGTCGATAAAGGCGAGGTCCGGGTCGTGGATGAACACCTGCGCGAGCATCACGCGCTGGCGTTCGCCCTCCGAGAGATCCGAACTCAGCGTGTCGAGAATACCGCGAAAGTCGAAGGTCTCGGCCCACTTCTCGATCCGGTCGCCGACGTTCGAGAGCGAGCGCACGTCGGCGACGAATTCGAGATACTCCCGGGGAGTCAGAAAGCTCGGCGGATCCTCCCGTTCGGGGAGGATCCCGATAGCGCGTCTGACTTCCAAGGGGTCGGCAACCGGATCGATACCGAGCACCCGAGCGCGGCCCGCTGTCGGCGTTCGCTGGCCGGTCAGAATCTCGATCGTCGTCGTCTTTCCCGACCCGTTCGGGCCGAGCAGACCGTAGAGCTCTCCGTCCTCGACGGTGAGATCGAGTCTGTCAAGCGCCATCACATCGCCGTACTCCTTGCGGAGGCCTTCGACCTCGATTGCGGCCATATTTCGGGGAACGAGACGGATCGAATTAAATCCTGACCCCCAGGGCCGTCAATCCCAGCCGGTCCGATCAGACCACTGGCGGGTCGTGACCGAGCATCGGCATGATTTTTATCGGCGCGCTGCGGAGAGACGGATGTGAAAATCGGGAGCTTTCGGGGAGAGCGTCGAGGGCGCACGTGCTGTGGACGCGGGAGACTGACAGCGGCAAGCCGGTGAAGCGGTTCGACGACACGCGCTTCAGGGGGTGGGCCACCCACTGCGGATTCGACTGGGACACCGAAGAGATCTACAACATCGTCGAGATGCGCCACGACGGGGCCGCGCTGTTGCTCGAGACCGCACGCGGCGAGAAAAAGAAACTCGACGGCGAGACACTGTCAGGGTAGCCGAGTCGTGATGCTCAAGGCTGTGCTCCGACAAATCAGGATATGACCGACCGACTTTCGGATCGTCGACCGTTCGGATCCGTCTTTTCGAGAGCAACTGTGACCGGGATCGACGCTTTCGCCGACTGGATCGGCAGTTCCGAAGCAGACGCTCGCGCGACGACCAAACTCTCGGAGTGACTCATGCAGGACGCTCTTCCAGTTGCCGTCCTGCGACTCGGTCACCGCCCCGGTCGTGACGAACGGATGACAACCCACGTCGGCCTCACTGCGCGGGCGCTCGGCGCGGATCGTGTCGTCCTCGCCAAAGACGGCGCGAGTCGCCAGGACACCGTCGAGGACATCACCGACCGGTTCGGC
>JBLGCM010000093.1:0-6141 GCA_047617345.1 Natronomonas sp.
CCTGCCGCTTGTCACCTACCTCCCGACCCTGATCCTGATCGGGATCGGGGGACAGATCCTTATCGAAGTTGTCTTTACCTGGCCCGGTCTTGGGGAACTGCTCGTCCGCTCTGTCAGCCAGCGGGACTTCGCGGTTGCACAGGGCGCGTTCTTCATGATCGGGTTTCTGGTCATACTCGGGAATTTCCTCGTGGACCTGGCGATTGGATTCCTTGATCCGCGGATCAAACAGGGGTGATCATGCATGTCAACAACCATGTCAAAACTGAAAAGTACCGTTACGAACATCACGTCGAACCCGACGGCGGCCGGCAGGCGATTACGCCGGCGGATTGGGTTCCCGGATCTGACGTTCTTCGAGCCGCTGTTCAAAAGTAAACTCCGGAAGGCGGCGGTTGCCGTCGTCTTCTTCTACATCGTGATGGCGTTTATCGGTCCGGACCTCGCGCCACACGGACCGTTCGAAACACAGCGGACAGAGGCCGGACGGGTCATCAGCCTCTCCTCGCCCAGCTGGGAGTACCCGATGGGGACGACCAACTTCGGCTTCGACGTCTTCAGCCAGACGCTACGGGCGTTCCAGATCTCGGTGTTCGTCGGTGCCGGATCGGCGACCATGATAGTCTTCATCGGGATGAACCTGGGACTGATCTCGGGCTACTTCGGGGGCAAGGTCGACAGCCTCATCATGGGAATGACCGACGTCATCTACGGGCTTCCATTGCTCCCGTTCGGGATCGTGTTCGTGGCCGTCCTGGGCCAGAGTGATCTGAATATCGTCCTCGTCATCGGTTTGCTGGTCTGGCGGACGATTGCGCGTATCACGCGCTCGGAGACGCTGACGCTGCGCGAACGGGAGTTCATCAAGGGCGCCCGTGCTGCCGGCTCATCGCACTTCACGATCATCTATAAGCATATCCTGCCGAACCTGATCCCGCTTATAGTGCTGTACTTCGTGTTCGGTGCGATCTGGGGGATCATGATCGAGGCGAGCCTGAGCTTCCTCGGTCTCGGTGACCCCAATACTGTGAGCTGGGGACTGATGCTGTACCGCGTCTACTCCGGCGGGGTGTTCACCGAGGCGTTGTGGTGGGTGTTCTTCCCAGCGCTCGCGCTTTTTATTTTTATCATGTCCCTGTACATTATTGCCAGGGCGCTCGAAGAGAACGTCGATGCAACCGACGCAGTGGCTGGCGAATAGCCCCCACTGACGACCCTCGTTTGTGACAGCGGGCGCTCCTGCCCGCCTTACTCGATGACCACGTCGACGTACTCGTAGTCGTCGACGTTGACGAGCCCGTTGTTCGTGAGACGGACCTGGGGAATCACTTCGAGTGCAAGAAAGGACATAGCGTGGATTCCACCGTCGTGATCGAGACCTATTCGTTCTGCGACGCTCTCGACTGCCCGGAACCGGTCGGTCACAGCCGACAGCGGCTTCTCGGACATCAACCCGCCGGCCGGGAGTTCGAGTGTCTGGACAGTCCCCGTCTCGGGGTCGAACGCGACGAGACCACCCCCTACCTCCCGGAGCCGGTTTGCGACGCGCGCCATCGCCTCGTGGCTCGCTCCGGCGACCAGACAGTTGTGCGCATCGTGGGCGACGGTCATCCCGACCGCACCGCGCTCAATGCCGAACCCGTACACGAACCCGTTCCCGACAGTCCCGTTGCCGCCGTGTCGTTCGATCACCGAGAGCCTGAGGACATCGCGATCCGGTTCGGGTGCGACAATGCCGTCCTCACCGGGGCCGTCGACCACGGGCAGTTCGCGCTCTATCTCCCAGGTCTGCATCGGCCCGCTGGCGTCGATAATCCGGGCGTGAACCGGTCCGGGTCCGTCGTGGTTCACTGCGAGGTCGCTGGCCTCGACGGGATCGAACGTCGTCGTCTCGGTCGGGATCGGAGTCGGCGGCGGACCGTCGCCACCGGCCGTTGGATCGACAACGCCATCGACGAGCACGTGCGCAACGTCCCAGCTTTCGAGATCGTCCAGGAGTACCATATCGGCCGGCGCACCAGGGGCGACACGGCCGGTCGGCAGCCCGTAACTCTCTGCTGTGTTGATCGTCGCTAACTGGACGGCCTCGACGGGGTCGACGCCGTGGTCGGTCGCCTGTTTGACGCTGTAGTCGACGCTTCCTTCCTCGACGAGGTCGACCACGTCACGGTCGTCGCTGCAAAGCGAGAGCCGGCGACTGTCGACGTCTGGACGGTTGAGGAGTTCGAGCAAATCCCCGAGGTTGTGACTCGACGACCCCTCGCGCATGTAGACGCGCAAGCCCGCACGGAGTTTCTCCAGGGCTTCCTCGACGCTCGCGCTCTCGTGATCCGTATCGAGATAACGGGCCGCCTCCTGCAGGTCACTCCCGGTCACGCGGGGAAGATGTCCGTCGACAGTCATGCCACGCTCGCGGGCGGCCTCGATCTTTGTGTGAACGGTCTTGTCGCCGGCCACCAGGCCGGGGATGTCCATCACTTCGCCCAGCGCGACCACGTCCGCCTCGTCGAGTAGCGTCTCGATTCCCTCGACCCCGATGGTCGCGCCACCGTCCTGCAGGTGCGAGGCCGGGACCGACGAGGGCGCGACGAAGGAGAGTTTCAGTGGCGTGTGGGTCGCGTCCTCGATCATCGCCTGGACGCCCGCAACACCACAGACGTTTCCAATCTCGTGGGGGTCGGCGATGACACCCGTCACGCCACTCGGGACGATTGCGTTTCCGTACCGCGAGGGCGTGACCATCGAGGACTCGACGTGGACGTGTGCGTCGATGAGTCCGGGCGCGATGTAGTTCGCCTCGATCTCGCGGCCGGCCGGTCGATCCCCGAGCGCGACGACCTCCCCGTCGTCGACGGCTACCGTCGTCTCCCGAAGGGAGCCGGTGAGCACGTCCACGAGCGTCCCGTGAATCGTGAGGTCAACTGTTTCTGACATGGGTTGTTCTACAGCGGCGGTCTGACTCCCGGTTCATACCCTGGCGAGGCGGCCAACCCACTACAAGATTGTGCCTCGACAGAACGTGTGGCGTCCCCAGGCGAACAGCCAGCGACACCGACAGGTGCCAGACCGACCCGGGAGCACCCCCGTTTCGAGCATATTTCCAAACAGACGTTGGCTGATTACTCAAATACTCTCATAAGTACGCATGTGTGTACCGCATACTATTTAGTATCCGGCTATCATGGGTTCTATATGAGTCCAGCCGAGTCCGATACGTTCGACGACGAGAGCCACATGCAACGTGCCTTCGAACTGGCCGAGATTGCAGTCGAGCGCGGGGACCGACCGTTCGGTGCCGTGCTGGTCCGTGACGACGAAATCATCATGGAGGATGCAAACGCAGTAAACTCCGAGACGGATATCCGCCGGCACCCGGAACTCCATCTCGCCTACCTCGCCTGCCAGGAGATGACTCCCGACGAGCGAGCCGAAACGGTGATGTACGCGAGCACGATGCCGTGTTCGATGTGCGCCAGGGGCATGCGAAAGGCCGGATTCGGCCGCCTCGTCTACAGCGTCGGTGACGACGAAGTCACGGAGTTTACCGGCAGCAACAACAAGGTGTCGTCGACGGCGATTCTCGAAGACATCACCGAAGTGAACGGGCCCGTCCTGAATGAGGAGGGGCGAAAGCTCCACGAGTCGTTCGAGTACTAGCCGCCGCGTCTCGGTATCCGGGAATACCGGCGGGAAGTATTGCCCGCACCCTCTTCTTTTTGATGTAGCCAGCCGGTCATGAAGTATGAGTTCGTTTGATCTCGTCATCAGAGACGCGTATCTGCACGACCGCGACGACGTCGTCGACATCGCCGTCGACGGGGAGACAATCGAGGTGGTCGGAACCGTCTCCGAGAGCGGCGAGACGGAAATCGATGCCGATGGTGACCTCGTCTCGCCCGGGCTCGTAGACTGTCACACCCACTACGACTGGTCGTACTCGGCGGCCGGAGACAGACGACCCCGCGGGGGCGAGGTTCCCTACGACCAGACGGTCAACACGAAGCGACTGCGGGAGTACATGAGCGAGGCAACGCAGGCCGACGCACGCGAGTCGGTGATCAGCGGCGTCGAAAGTGCTGTCGCAAACGGCGTCCTGCACGGCCGGACACACGCGTACGTCCAGTCCGACGTTGGCACGAAAGATGTCAAGGGCGTCCTCGAAGCCCGCGACGCACTCGCACCGACCTTCGATCTGGAGATCGTCTCGTTCCCACAGGAAGGCTATCTCAACGACGAGGGGTCAGCCGACGCCACGCGGGAAGCGCTCGAACTCGGCGTGGATCTCGTCGGCGGAATCGATCCCGGCTCGGTCAACGAGGAGGTTGAGGGGACCATCGACCTCTGGTTCGACCTCGCCGAGGAGTACGACGTCGGGATCGACGCCCACCTCCACGATCCGGGCTCGCTCGGCCGGTTCACGCTCGGTCAGTTCGCCGAAACCGCGGTCGAACGCGGCTTCGAGGGGCGTGTCACCGGGAGTCACGTGTACGCGCTTGGCGACCACAGCAGGGACACCGCACGGTTCCCACAGGGTGATCTCGACTACGCACTTGGGGCTGTCAGCGACGCCGATATGTCACTTATCACCTGCTACATGTCGACGCCGACCGAGATGCCGATCGAGCGGATTCACGAGCACGGCATCGACCTGGGCCACGGTACCGACCAGATACAGGACCTCTGGATCGCACACGGGAACGCGAGCCCGCTGCAGGGTGCGATGGTCGAGTCGATCAAACTCGACGGCGAGGAGGATTACTACTCCAATCCCGGCATGCGGACCATCTGGGAGATGATCACGACCGGGAGCGCGGCCGTTCTCGGGATTGAGGGCTACGGTATCGAGGAGGGAACGCCCGCCAACCTCGTCGTCCACGACGCGCCCTCCCCGGAGTGGGTCATCATCCGCCAGCCCGACTGTGAGTACGTCATCAGCGACGGGACGGTCGTCGCTCGCGATGGTGAGTTGACGACCGAACTGGCGTAACACTGCGGACGATTGGCCCGGTCCGTGGCCACTCAAAATTGCGCTTTCTCGTCGAGGAAGGTCTCGACCGCTTCGTTGAACGCTTTTGACTGGTTGTAGTACGGACAGTGGCCGGCGTCGTCGACAATCGTATACGGCGCGTCGTCGAGTCGCTCGGAGAGGATTCCCATTGCTTCCCGCGGCATGAAATCGTCGGCCCCCCCCGTGATGAGAAAGGCTGGAACCCCGGCGTCGACGATCCGTTCCGGAGCCAGCGGGAGTCCGTCGAGTGCGGGCCGGATATCGGTAAACTCGGCAGGCCGATCCGTATTCAGGGCGTCGATAGCGTCCGAGAGGAAGGAAAGCTCCGGCGTCAGCGGATCGACCTCGCCCGACGTCTCAGCCCCCTCGATCAGGGCGGCATGCTCGTCTGGTGTGAGCAGTCCGCCGGGCGTTGCCGACAGCACCAGTGCGGCGGTGCGGTCGGGATGCTGTGTGGCAAACGATGCGGCGGGCCAGCCACCCATCGACTGGCCGACCACCGCAGCCTCGTCGATGTCGAGATAATCAAGCAGGGCTGTGAGGTCGTCTGCCATCGCGGCTGCGCCCGGCCCGTCGGCGGCGTCCGGAGAGCGGCCGAACATGCGTTGATCGGGGGCGAGACAGTGGTACGTGTCGGCAAAGGCGGGAATCTGTCGCCACCAGGCGAGATGATTGGCGCCAAAGCCGTGCAGAAAGACGAGGGCCGGCCCGTCGCCGACGGCATAATACGAGAGGTCGATACCGTTGATGTGGGCGGAACTGTACTCGATCATCCGCGCAACATCTCCGGACCCCGCCACATTATGTATTGGTTACTCCGCAGTTCTCGCCATTTCCGGTGTATTCCGGACTGGGACGTGAAATCCCTACACTATTAGTGCAAGAAACCACATACACGTACATCATGGAGTTCGATCTGACCGACGAGCAGCGGATAATAAAGCAAGCGGTCTCGGAGATCGCCGCCGACTACGACGACGAGTACTGGTAGGAGATCCGTGCCGAGGGGCGCCAGCCGACAGAGATCTACCAGGATCTGGCAGATCACGGCTGGTACGGGACCATCTTTCCCAGGGAGTACGGCGGGGAAGGGCTTGGGGTGCTCGAACTCGTGTTGATCATCGAGGCTCTCT
>JBLGCM010000094.1:0-6134 GCA_047617345.1 Natronomonas sp.
CATCGCGCTCGGTCGGACCGGCGATGACAGCAACGTCCGAGATTCCGTTTCGAAGTCGTCGCGATCCCTCGCGACTCCCCAGCGAGAGATACCGGGGATTGTCGAGCCTGTCGAGCAACCGCGAAAAGAGGGGATCGTCTTCGCCGATACCGAGTATCTCCGGCGGTCGCACGTCCGCCGAGAACAGCGTCACCTCGACCTCCCGCCCGGCGTCGAGTTGTTCGGTCCCGGGCGAGATTGTCACGGTCCCGTCGGCATCGACGAGGCTCGTCGTCGCGCCGCTTCCCTTGTCGACGGGATAGACCAGCACGGTTCCGTCGCCGTCTTCGACGAGTCCGACGGGCATCAACCGCGTTCGACCCTCCTTGTAGCGCTCGGTGACGGCCATCTCGCCGATGATCCGTTCGCGCTTGCGAGGCGGTTTACCCGCCGCGTCGCGGATTTTCGGCGCGACGAAGTGTCTGAAAATGGTCAGCGCCGAGACCGGAAAGCCCGGCAGCCCGATATAAGGTGTGTCCTCGAAACGGCCGACGAGCATCGGTTTCCCGGGTTTGACCGCGACGCCGTGGCGCAGGAGTTCGCCGTGGTCGTCGATCAACTGATAGATGTGATCGGCCGCGCCCGCGCTGGTCGATCCCGAGGACAGCACCAGATCGCACTCCTCGGCGGCCTCGGTGAGGACGCGTTTCATCGCCTCGAAGTCGTCGCCGACAATGGGATAGACCTCGGGGACGCCGCCGGCTTCCTCGACGCTGGCCGCGATTGTGTGACTGTTCACGTCGTAGATTTGCCCCGCGTCGCTGTTCAGTTGCTCGCCGGGCGCGACGAGTTCGTCACCGGTCGAGAGGATGCCGACCGCGGGACGGGCGCGCACGGGGACAGACTCGATCCCGAGCGCGGAGAGCAGCCCGATTTCGCGGGCAGTCACCTCCGTTCCCGGACCGAGCGTCCGCTGGCCGGCCGCCACGTCTGCGCCGGCGACCATGATGTTATCGCCGGGCGCGACGGCGGTCCGGACGGTGACGGTCTTGTCCTCGCGGGCGGTGCGCTCGACCATCACGACCGCATCTGCGCCGGGCGGAACGACGCTCCCGGTCGCGATTTCGACGACCGTCCCCGGTTCGACGGTCGTGCCCGGTTCCGCTCCCGCGTCGACGCGGCCGATCTGTTCGAGTTCGACCGGGTCGCCCTCGCTCGCGCCGAAGGTGTCCTCCGCGCGAACCGCGTAGCCGTCGACGTTCGAGCGGTCAAAGCCCGGCACGTCGAGTTCGGCGTCGACCCGCCGAGCGAGGATCCGGCCCCGGGCCTCGGGCAGCGGAACCGTCTCTTCTCCGACGCCGATGTCGAGGTCGGCGATCAACTGGTGGATTTTTTCGGGTTGGACCAGATCGCGAAACTGCTTTCTCACGGCGACCACTCCCAGTTCTGGACCGCGACAGTTTCGCCCTCGGCCAGTCCCTCCCGCTGTTCGGGGACGACGACCCACCCGTCGGATAAGGCGACACTCGAGAGGACACCCGCACCGCTGGCTCGCACTGTCTTCGCGATTCGGTTCTCTCCGCTCTCATCGAGTTGGACCCGCGCGAAGGTCCGCAGACCGGGTTCGCTGTAGACTTTCTCCGCGAGTTCGGCCTCGACTTCGGGCGGGGTTTCGAGGGTCATTCCACCGGCCCACTTGACCGCCGGGCGGAGAAACTGGACGGCGTTGATGAGACAGGAGACCGGATAGCCCGGCAGCATCAGCAGCGGCGTCCCCTCGACGGTCCCGAAGGCGAAGGGATGGCCGGGTTTGATGCCGACACCGTGGACGTGCACCTCGCCGAGTTCCGAGACGACCTCCGGGAGGAGGTCGCGCTTGCCCACTGAAGAGCCGCCGGTGGTGGCGATCACATCGTGGTCGAGAGCGTCCCCGATCGCCGCCTTGAGTTTTGCTTTGTCGTCGGTCACAACGTCGTGATAGGTCGTCTCGCTCCCCCACGACTCGGCCAGTTCTGAAACGGTGAGGCCGTTCGTTTCGATGATCTCGCCGGGTTCGGGGTCGGACTGGACGAGTTCCTCGCCGGTCGGGATAACGGCGACCCGCGGGCGTTCGAAGACCGCCACGTCCGCGTTGCCAACGGATTTGAGCAGTCCGACATCTGATGGGCGCAGGCGGTGGCCGGGGTCGTACAGCTGCTCGCCCGCCGCGACGTCCTCGCCGACTGGACCGACATTTTCGCCCTTGCTGACGCCGTCGAAGATCTCGATCTCCTCGCCGGCTTCCTCGATCTGTTCGATCATCACGACCGAATCCGCCCCCTCCGGGAGTTTGCTTCCAGTATGGACCTGGCTGGCTTCTCGCGGCCCCACCTCGTCGTCGGCGGCGCGGAGAATCTGCGGCGAGCGGTCGCTCGCGCCGAAGGTGTCCTCGGCGCGGACCGCGTAGCCGTCCATCGCCGCCCGCGGATAGTGCGGGACGTTGCGGTCGGCAGTGATCGATTCCGCGACCGTCCGGCCGACCGCCGATCCGAGAGTAACGGTTTCGATCCGGCCGTGGTCCTCGATTTGTTCGCGGAGTGACTGTCTGGCGTCCGAAAACGAGGATCGCTCTTTGAACGGGCTATGCGAGTGTCCTGTCATGGGTGGATGAATGCTGTCATTGTTGTTCGAGTCGGCGTATTGGCCCTGCTGTGGACTGCTAGTCTGCTCGGTACCAACGAGGAGCGCGACGGGCAAAAGCCGTCGGGGTCTAGAGGTCCCGCCGGAGGAAAACGATCTGACTCGCGAACAGCAACCCGATAGTTGCGATCACCAGCACGCCCACGCCCGTCGGATCGTAGCTGCTTTCCAGCAGAATCTCGTTCGGCGAGTAGTACCGCATCGGCGCGACGGCCCCGAGCGGTTCGTATTCCGTCCCCTCGACCAGCGATTCCAGCAGAAACAGGAAAAACGTCACACCGAGGGCAACCCGCTGTGCGACGCTCGCACGGCTGAAGACGACCGAGCAACAGACACCGATCCCCGCGCAGGCGAACAGATACGGAATCGAGAGCAGATGGACCGCCAGCAGGTCAGCCACCGGGACCGATTCGCCGATGAGTTCGGCGCCGAGGAGGAGGACTGGCAGGACGAGGGCGTTGACCGCGAGCGCTGGAACGACAAACGAGCCGAACCGCTCGGCGAGCAACCGCGGGCGGGAGACCGGCATCGCCAGCACCGTATCCATGCGGCCGTGTTCGATGTCGCCCGCGACTAGATCCGCCCCGCTGTAGGCGAAATACAGCCCGAGCAGGATTATCCAACCAAACGCGTACAACTCGAAGGCCAGAAACCCCTCGAGCGAACTCATCGTCTCGATATCGAACAGCCGGATCAGTTGCTCGGGATACGCCGAGAGGAGTTCGTCCTCCGCGAAACTCTCCCGAAAGGACGGGTAAACCCAGACGATCATCGCCGCCAACAGCCCCATCCCGGCCGCGAGCGCCGCGCTTCCGAGCGCGCGCTTGCGGGACTCGTAGCGGAAAAACTCAAGCATCCGCACCACCGCCGTAAAACTGGAGGAACACGTCTTCGAGCGGCGCTTCTTCGATGGTGAGGTCGATCAGTCGGTACTCGCTGAGACGGTCGAGCAATTCGGTGAGATTGCCCGTGAACGTGAACGTACAGTTCGTCACCGACTCGGCCGAACCGAGCCCGCCGTTCCCGGAGGAGCGTTCTAGATCAGAGATACCGTCGAGGGCGAACACGTCGGCTGGAATCGGCTCGGCGCTGTCGACGCTGACGACCTTCCCGGTCCGATGGAGCAGCGTCTCGACCGGTTCGACCTCGATTAGTGTCCCCTGTCGGATGATGCCGACCCGGTCGCAGAGCCGCCGGACCTCGCTGAGGACGTGCGAGGAGAAAAAGACCGTCACACCCCGGTCCCGTTCGGCACGGAGAAACTCTGCGAACCGCTGCTGGAGGAGCGGGTCCAGCCCGCCGGTCGGTTCGTCGAGGATGACCAGATCGGGGTCGTGCATGAACGTCGTCACGAGTCCGAGTTTGCGGACGTTCCCGCGGGAGTACTCTCGGATCTCCCGGTCCAGTGGCGGCTCGAACAGGGCAAGCAGTTCGTCCCGGCGCGGACCGCCTTTGACCCGTTCGTGTAGATCCAGCACCTCCCGGCCCGTGTCCCGCCGGTCGAAACCGGGCTCGTCCGGGAGGTACCCGATCCGCTGTTTCATCGAAACGAGAGCGTGCCGGTCCGTAACGTCCGTCCCGAGCACACGGGCTCGTCCTGCAGTCGGGTGAATGAAGCCCATCAGGAGTCGGATCGTCGTCGTCTTGCCCGCCCCGTTCGGACCGAGATAGCCGAAGATTTCCCCCTCGCTTACGTCGAGTGTGAGCCCGTCGTTGGCACGGACATCCCCGTAGGTTTTGGTGAGATTGTCGAGTTCAATCGCGGCCATACTGGCCCTACAGCTACCGGGGGCTTTGTTCTATTGGCGAGTTCACGCGAGTGGGATAAAAGCGGGGGGCAGTCCGCGGGGAGTTACTCCTCTTCGACGACTTCGGGGTCTCGCAACGCAGTCTGGAGACTGTCGATACCGTTGACCCACTCGGCGACGAGGCCGAATTCGAGTTCGTCGGCCATGCCGATATCCATCTTCTCACCGTCGATGACCAGCGTGCCGGCCTGAACACAGTAACCCAGGGCCGCGTCGAGTTCTTCCTGCTTTTCGGCCTCGGCAGCGGCCTCGATGTACTCCTCGATGGTACCGTCTTCGGCCGGTCCGCCGACGACGTACTCCTGAGCAGCGTGAAAGACACACATCAGCGACGTCTGGACGCCATCGATCAACATGGCTTTCTCCTCGTTCTCGAATTCGACTTCGGAGAGGACGACCTGCTGGATGTCCTCCAGTTCCGAGAGCGTTCGGTCTTCATCGATCATGTCGTCGTCGTAATCGGTGATGATCTTCGCGACCGCGATGGCGGTGTCGTCCTGGAGATTCAACAGCAAGCGGGCCGAATCTTCCTCTTCGGGATCGATCTCCTCTTCGCGTAATCGGTCGATCCAGTTTTGCCACCGTTCGTCCGTATAGTACTCCCGCGGCTCGTTGCTCATACACATCGGTACGTCGCTCTTGGGTTAGTACTTTCGACCCGTTGGCACCATATCCCTCCCGTCAGTCATCTGCAAACCCGACGACATCGCCGAGTTCGAGAACGAATTCGGGACCGAACGCCGACGCCGGCGTGTGGTAGCCGGTCGGGGCTTCGCCACCCTCGAAGCGGGCCACGGCCGTCGTCGCGGCGTCGACGGTGAGTGTGTACGGCTCCGGCGTCTCAAGCCGCGAGACGGCTGTCCGCTCGCCACTGCTCGCCTCCCCCCAGACGTAGGCGCGGTCGGTTTGCCGCTGTTGGGCCGAGGGGCCACTGAACATCTGCCGAGCGAGTGCTTGTAGGCACCGCTTGACCGGACCGATACCGAGAACGTTCCTTGCCGGGTCGCTCACCCGCAGGAGCGTGGCCACGCGCTCGGGCATCGGTGTGTAGACCTCGATATTCTCGATGCCGGTCGTGTAGTAGGCTGTCGAGACGTCGCCCCATGGAATCGTCACGGCGTGTTTCGGGCCGCGGCCGAAATCGATGGTCCGAGAACTCGACGCGACCGGAACGTCTACAATCGCGCCGTCTCGTCGGATCTTCCCGCCGCCGCTCGCGTGTTCGATGGCCGAGGCGATCGTTCCTCCCGAGACCGCGCTGAGCGCGTCGAATCCCAGCCGAAGCTCGTTGGCGTCCGGGAGTCGGTCGCGAAGATGACCGGCCAAGCAGTCCGTCGGGACGACGTCGAAACCGACGCCCGGCAGCAGACAGATCCCCGCCTGTTCGGCCTCGCGGTCGCGTTCGGCCAGCGCCTCGAAAACCTCGAACTCGCCGGTGATATCCAGGTAGTGCGTCCCCGTTTCGAGGCAGGCCTCGACTAGCGGGTCGGACGTCTCGACGAACGGGCCGGCGCAGTTGAGGAGGATATCGACGCCGTCGAGGTTGTCCGCGGCATCCGCCACCCCGAAGACGCGAGCCCCGACCCCGAGCATCGTCGCCAGCCCCCGGGCTTTCGTCCCGTTGCGACCCGCGACGATGATATCTTGGCCCCGGTCGGCCGCCTCCTC
>JBLGCM010000095.1:0-6109 GCA_047617345.1 Natronomonas sp.
GTTTTCGCGAGCAGACCACCACGTCGGCGCCGTCGGCGGCGAACTGCTCGGCGATTTCGCGGCCGATCCCCTGGCTCGCGCCGGTGATAATCGCTGTCTGTCCGTCGACCCTGAATCTACCGAGACTCATCCGAGACCACTCCTGTGTGTCATTGTGCATCTACGACTGCGGGAGTGCAGATAATAAAACTCCGCCACGCCACCCACGGGGCAAAAGGCTCTCCTCGTGGCGGCGGTGCTGGCCGGGGCCGGTCGTGCCGGTGGAACTCCGCCAGCAGTTGTAACCGCCGTGTCAGCCGGTACGGGCCGCAGACGGGGTGGGTTGCCGTCCAGCCCTGTGGCGAGTTGGACGGGAAAGACGCGAGAGCGGGGGAACTGTCGCTGGGGTTAGAGGATCTGGTCGGAGATGATGTTCTTCTGGATCTCGCTTGTCCCCTCGTAGATCTTGGTGATCCGGGCGTCACGGTAGTAGCGCTCGACGGGGTGGTCGGTGACGAAGCCGGCGCCGCCGTGCACCTGGATGGCCTCGTCGGCGACATCGACGGCGTGTTCCGAGGCAAACAGCTTGGCCATCGAGGCGTGCTTCGCGGCCATCATCTCGTTGTCCTCCTCGATCTGTGCGGCGGCGCGGTAGGTCAGCGACCGGGCGGCCTCTAGCGTCGTCGCCATGTCGGCGAGTTTGTGCCGGATGGCCTGGTATTCGTTGATCTTCTGTCCGCCCTGCTCGCGTTCGCTCGCGTAATCGAGCGCGGCATCGAGGGCTGCCTGTGCACAGCCGACAGCCTGTGAGGCGACGCTGGTTCGGCCGGAGGCGAAAAAGTCCATCAGCTGGTAGAACCCTTTGCCCTCCTCGCCGATGATGTGTTCCTCGGAGACGCGCACGTCGTTGAGGATGACCTCAGCGAGATCGGAGGCGCGAATACCGAGCTTGTTGTCGATTTTCTCGGTCTGGACGCCCTCGTTGTCCATCTCGACGAGGAAGGCGGTGATACCCTTGTGGCCCGCGTCGGGGTCGGTCTTGGTCATGCAGACGCCAACGTCGGCGACGGTCCCGTTGGTGATCCACATCTTGTTACCGTTGATGACGTACTCGTCGCCGTCTTTCTCGGCGCTCGTCTCGATGCCGGCGACGTTCGATCCGTGTGCCGGCTCGGAGATCATCGAACAGGAGGCGGTCTCACCGCCGGCGATTTTCGGCAGCCACTCCTCTTTCATCCACTCCTTGCCGTACTTCGAGATCATGCTGGATCCGAAACCGGCACTGCCAACGGCACTTCCGATTCCGGGGTCCGCGCGCCAGAGTTCCTCCGTGACGATACAGGACGCCAGTGTGTTCATGCCTGCGCCGCCGTACTCTGTCGGGATGTTCGGGGCGACGAAGTCGTTTTTCGCGGCCTTCTTCCGGATCTCTTCGGGATATGTGTGGTTCTCGTCGTACTCGCGGGCGACGGGTTTGATCTCTTCTTCGCCAAACTCGCGCACCGCCTTTCGAATCATTCGGTGCTCGTCGGACAGTTCAAACGACATACGCGGCCTTTGTACTTCCAATGTAAAATAAATTCTGGACCAGATTTCATCCGTTAATAGATATTCGTCACGTGGTGGGGGCTCGTTACGGAGGCGTTGTTTCCCTCCGGCACAACTCGGGCGGGCGCGGATCGAGACGGAGGATCGGGTGACAGGTGTTGAGAGGGCTGATTTTGGCCGAATCGGGAGCGGCGAGTCGATCCTGAAGTCTTATGTTCGTCGTCGAACTACGGAGGGGGAAATGGAGTTCCCGAGTACGTCACAGACAGCCACCCATCGGATCGAAATCGGGGTCGACTGGCCGCCGGGACACGTCGCAGCGTATCTGATCGAGGGGTCGGAGCCGATTCTCGTCGACGCGGGCATGGACGGCGCCGCCGAGGAGTTCGAGGCCGGCCTCGCGGAGACCGGACACGAGCTATCCGATATCGAGCATCTCGTCGTAACTCACCCCCACGTCGATCATATCGGACAGATCAACGCCGTTCGGGAAGCCGGATCAGCGACCGTGTACGCGCCCGCAGGGGCGCGAGAGCGACTCAGCAAAGACGCTGACGACCTCGGTGAGACGGTCAGACGACACGCCACTCGGGCAGGAATCCGTGGCGACATGCTCGATACGGTCGTCGAACAGTCGGTCAATTCGCTGGAGCGAAACCGGACACTGCTCGACCCCGAAACCGTCGACGTCTGGATCGACGACGACGAGGACATCGCTGTCGACGGCTACGAGTTCCGCGCCATTCACACACCGGGCCATCAGGCCGACCATCTCTGCTACGACGTCGAACTCGACGGCGAGCAGACGCTGTTCTCGGGGGATATTCTGCTCGAACCGTTCCGCCCCGTGATAATTCACGCCGGCCTCGACAACGGCGTCGAAGACGCCATCCCGGCCTTTTTCCGCGCGCTGGACCGGGTCGGCGAACTCGGTCCCCGGCACATCTTGCCGGGACACGGGCCCGCACACGACCGACTTCACGAAACCGCTCAGCGGTCGCGTGAAAACATCGAAAAGATGCTGACTGACGCACGGTCCGTCGTCGCCGGGAGCGAGACGACAGTGCTTGATCTCGCCCAGCGACGCGCCGGAGACCGGGACTTCCACTACGTCCTCCCGGAAGTGTACAGCGCCCTCGCATACCTGGAGGCTGAAGGCGAGATCTGCTCTCGGATCGAAGACGAGATCAGGTACTACCGCGTCGACTGAACAGGACAGCGAAAACAAGACCGACAAGCGTGATGCCGAGCGCCAGTCCCGGTCCGAAGGCGTTTCCGGAACCGCTCTCGTCGGTCGCGGACGCCCCCTGCTCCGCTTTTGAGCCGTCGCTCTGATCTTCGGCGGTAACAGAGACGGTCTCCGTCGAGTTTCCGAGTCCGAAGACGATTGTCCCGGCCTCGTCTATCGTGACGGTCGTCCGGACGCGGCGCTCGGACAGCCCGTCGAGTCGTATCTGGTCGGTCTCGAAAAGTTCCCCCTCTCTGGTGAAGCCCACTTCTCCCTCGCCGGGCCACGCCGCGTCGTTGCGAACCGTCGCCGAAAGCCGAACTGATCTCCCGACCTCGACGGTCGACCGGTCGGCAGCGAGAGAATCTATCTTCGCCGTTGCCGGATTCACGCCCTGAAAATCCAGCGCGGCGTCGCCGACGGTGAGTCTGGCCGGACCCGTTCGCGAGACGGTATAGGAGAAGGTGAGCCGCTGGCGTTCCGCTGGCTCCAGCGTGCCGGTCTCCGTGTCGGCTATCTCGCCGTCGACCCGAAGGCGGACGGTGAACTCGCCGGTCTGCTCGCCGAAGTTCTCCGCATCGACGCCGAAGCTAATCGTCTCACCCGGAACGACAAACCGCTCTGTCTCGCCGAGTGCACGGTTCCGATACGGGCCATCGACCTCGATCCGGTTCTCCACAGGTGTCGAAACGGTGATTCGGGCTGGTTCCGGTGGCTCCTCGAAGGCGGCCTCGTGCTGGCTACGCGCCCACATCGTCGGTCGGTCTGTCGTCGTGGTCCACTGGGCGACCCGGGCTCCGACCTGATCCCCGGCCGCGGCGGTGGTGATCGACTGTAGGTCCGCTCCGCTACTGACGGCTGTTCCGGCGTTCAGCCGCCGAAACACCTCCTGAAACGACTGGTTGCGGGCCGCCGATTGACGGATTCGCCTGTCGAGGTCCCCCGCGACCAGGGCGCCGACGTGATACTCCGCGTTCGCCTGCCACGTCCCCGGATCTGCGAGCACCGACCCGGCGTATCGGCCGTCGGCCCCGATAGCGAGGCGGTCGCGGAACTGGCCGAAACTGATCAGGTCCTGTTCGAGCGAGAGCAGGGCCGCGTAGTAGGTCGCCCCGCCTTCGTAGAGCCACTGCAGATCGCTCGCCGCCGCGTAGTCCTGCCGCGTGTGGACGTACTCGTGAAACCAGACGTTGTTCGGGTCCGAAAGCTCCTCTCTGTCTCGAACCCACATATCGGCGGGGCCGGTCTGGAGACCGCGAACACCCCAGTCGATGGTCCCCGATGGCGTCGCGATCATGAAGACGTCTTGGTCACGGTCGCCGACACGGAGTTTGTCAGACGCCGCCGCGAGCGAGTCGAGCAGCGCTTCGGGATTTTCCGCGAGAGTGGCGCTGGCCGGCACGATCATTCGAAACTGCTGCCCGTGAGCACGGCGAGTATGTGCCTCGTACTCGCCGAGATACGCCATCGCGTCGCCGATTGCCCCCGGCCCGTCGACGGTCGTCTCGCGCTCGAAGCCGACGCCGTCTGGCGCTCGCCAGCCCCAACTGTGCTGGGTCGCGGGCTGTGAGACGACCGCCCACTCGCCGACGTCAGTGTAGACGAGGCGGCCGGGGCCGGCGATCGGTCCCGTCTGGTCGATCGAACGGTTCGCCTGTACCGCGTACTCGATCGTCGGCCCGTCAGTCGACCCACCCCAGCGATACGTCTGCGCGTCTTCCCGAATGAAACCATCAGCCGCCCGAACTGTCGATCCGTCCGGGAGCTGGACTCGGAGCGTGACTGCCTCCGCGGGCATTTCGTAGCTGTGCCGGGCCAGGTACTCCCCCTTCTGACCAGGCAGGCGACTCAACTCCTGGGAGAGCACAATGTTCGCCTCCGCTGTCGCCGATTGGTCCCCGTCCTCGGCGTCGAAGCTCGTCGTCTCAGTCTCGAGGTCCGATCCGGAAAGGGCAGAGGTGTTCTCGGCCGCGACAGCCCCGCCGGAGAGCATCCCCAAAGAGAACACGACGAGTACGAGCGAGAACACGAACTGGCGTAACCACCTGTTGGCCATGCCCGGAGGATGGCTCTACCGACAATTAGCCCTATCGCCTGCCCGGTCCCATATCGGGTCGGCCCGGATGGCTAGAGGTCTCGGGCGACCCGCAGTTCCGTATCGGTGATCGTCGCGACGCTGTCGGCCGGCACCTCGATGTCGTCGTCGCCGGCATCGCCGAAACCGAGTCCCTGAATGACCGAGTTGGCGATGCTGGGTTCGGGGTCGACGAACGCGATCTGATCCTGCGGGTCGACACCTGTCACGACACCGATTTCCTCGCCTTCGATATCGATGAGTACCTTGCCCTCGTCCTGTGTCGAGAGAACGGTCATACGATACTGTTGTCGCCCCTCCGTATAAAAACCCCTGCGCGCTGTTTCTCGGTACACTCTTGGGACTGCTGAAACAACTGTCGGACGTGCTCGGAGAGATCCGTGATCTCGGTCCGGTCGTGCTCGTTCCCGCCGCGTGGATCGCCGCGGCCGCGAGTGTCCGCGGACCGCTGGGATCCGACGGGATGCTCATCGCCCACGGCGTGATGGCGGCGTTCATCGCCTCGTTCGCGGTGA
Source organism: Natronomonas sp. (assembly GCA_047617345.1). Classification (GTDB taxonomy): domain Archaea; phylum Halobacteriota; class Halobacteria; order Halobacteriales; family Haloarculaceae; genus Halovenus. The sequence goes on from JBLGCM010000095.1 coordinate 5,366, forward strand.
CGGGCTGGACCGCAATGGCTGACGGTGCCTTTCGCGCGTGGCGGATCGTGATGATCGTCGGCCTCCCGGTCACCCTGGCCGGCTTTGCCGGGTTTTTCCTCTCGTCGTTCGACCGGGTTCTGTTCAGCATCAGCCTGATCGGCTGGATGGTCCTGCCCGCCGCTGGACTCGTCTACACGGCCCGCGAACTCCCGGCGGCGAGATGGCTGTATCTCTCGGCGGGGGCTCTCTCGGCGGCCGGGGCGGTCGTCGCGGTTGTCGGGCTGTTCGGAGGAACTGAGATCCTGGTGTTCGTCGCCATCGCCATCGTTGGAGTCGGCCAAGCTGTCGGCATCGCCGACGCCTCGTACCGTGATCGGGCCGGATCGTCGGTCTGAGTCAGGCCGACACGCCGGATTCGACGAGTCGCTGTGCCTTCGACCGGGACTGCTCGACGACTGACGGGCGGGCCTCGAACTCCATGATCACCTCGTCACCGTACTCGACAGCTTCGACGTGAGCGTTGTCGTGAATCCACGAGACGACGCTCATCGTCTCGTCGGTCATCGGCATGACGAGTCGCTCGCGTTCGAGAGCGGGCAGTTCCTCGTGAATCCGCTCGCGGAGATCGTCGATACTCTCGCCAGTTCGGGCACTGACGACGACCGGGTTCGGAGCCAGCGCCGACAGCGCCTCCTTCGTCTCGCGGATCTCGTCCTGTGAGACTGTATCGCACTTGTTGAGAACGGTCACAATCGGCGCTTC
>JBLGCM010000096.1:0-6091 GCA_047617345.1 Natronomonas sp.
TGTGAACCCGCAGACTAACGCGAGCGAGACGCGGTGGCCGCGCCCGAGCAACAGCACAGAACCGACGAGTCCGACGACGGTGGCGGCCAGAAAACTCACGGCCTGTAAGATGATCGCCGCGGGCAATCCTCGGTCGGTCGAAACTCCCGTCGATTGACGCATCGAGTAGACGGTCACCACTGGACCGGCGACATTGCCGATCGGGACGAGTTGTCTCACGTACACGCCGCGGATATACGCCAGCCCGGAATCGACAGCGGGGGAGAGATCCAACAGGGCAAGCAGCGCCCGATACTGGGCGAACAGCGCGAGACTCACCGCCACGAGACCGAGACTAAACGGGCGAAGTCGGAGATCCGCGACTGTCGACAGGATCTGCTGGGGGCCGACAAACCAGCCAAAGAGAGCCAGCGCAAGGGCTCCTGCAAGAAACCCCGCTGCGATAGCACTCCGATTGCTCGTCCGGGACACGCGTTCATCTGATTAGATATCGGCGTCGGCCAATAAATGAGCGGGAAGACGCGACGGCGAATCGTCGACACGACCGCAACTACCCCGCTCCTGTGGTTGCTGCTCGGATCCGCGTTGACACCAACTACTAAGAGACGGACTCGCCTACGCCTAGGTATGGATTTTTCGACTGCGGAGACACACAACCTGATCCGGTCGACGGCGACCGAGATCGCGGAGGAGTTCGGGCCGTCGTACTGGCGAGAGAAAGAGGAACAGGGGGAGTTCGCCGCCGACTTCTGGGACGAACTGGCGGCCGCTGACTTTCACGGACTGCTCGTTCCCGAGGAGTACGAGGGCGCGGGCATGGGGATGCAGGAAATGGGGCTGGCGATGGAGACGCTCTGCGCCGAGGGGTGTGGGATGGCCGGCACGTGGTATCTCGTTCTCACTGGTGGGATGGCCGCGCTGGGGATCCGTGACTACGGCACACCCGAGCAGAAAGAGCGCTACCTCCCGGACATCGCCGCCGGCGACCGTAACTTCTCTCTCGGAATCACCGAACCTGGGGCCGGGACGAACACGCTCAACGTTGCCACGCGCGCCGAACGCGACACCGCCGAGCAGAGTGCGGCGAGCCCTGCGTCGACCGAGGCGACGCGGGACGGAGACGAGTTCGTCCTCAACGGCGAGAAAGCGTGGATCACCTTCTCCGATATCGCCGACAACATGATCCTCGTCACGCGCACGACACCCAAATCGGAAGTCGACCGCGGGACCGACGGTCTCACGCTCTTTGTCGTCGACATGGACGATCCGGGGATCGAGACCTCACCGATCCCGAAACACGGGATCAACTACTCGAACTCCTGTGAGGTGTTCATCGACGACGTGCGCGTTCCCGAGACCGCCGCACTCGGGGAGATCGACGGGGGGTGGGAGCCGCTGGTCCACATGATCAACCCCGAACGGATCGGCTTTTCCGCCGCGGGGACCGGTATCGGAAAACTCGCCGCGAACTCCGCAATCGAGTACACGAACGACCGGGAGGTGTTCGGTCGACCTGTCGGCGAGCATCAGGGCGTCTCGTTCCCGATCACGAAGGCCTACGCGCGGATGGAGACCGCCTCGGTGATGCGCGAGAAGGCCGCCTGGAAGTTCGACAACGGCGAGGACTGCGCCTACGAGACCAACGTCGCCAAAGCCACCGCCGTCGAAGCGGGGATCGAAGCCGTCAAGCAGTCGATGCAGGCTTTCGGCGGGTGGGGCTACGCCAAGGAGTACGACGTCGAGCGGTGGTGGCGCGAGATCAACCTCACCCGTCTCGCGCCGGTCACCCAGCAGATGGCGTACAACCACATCAGCCAACAGATCGGTTTCCCCAAGTCCTACTGATGAAGATCCGCGTCAACGCCGAAACGAGCGAACAGGACGCACAGGTCATCGCCGAGGCGCTCGCACAGCATCTCGACGACGATATCGAGGTGTATCCCCGAGGCGGCGACGACCCGCTGGCCACCTTCGACCGACCGACGACGACCGATGGGACCGGTGCCGAGACCGACGACGACCTCGGGCCCACCGAACGGGAACAACGCCTCTGGGAGGAAATCGAGGATATCGAGCGCGGCGGCCCCGAAAAGTACCGCGACCGCCTCGAAGAGCAGGGCAAACTGTTCGTCCGCGACCGGCTGGATCTGTGGTTCGGTGAAGACGGTGTCGCCTTCGAGGACGGGAAGTTCGCCGAGTTCGACGCTTGGCACGAAAGTGCCAAAACCGCTGACGAGTCAGCGTCGTCCGAGGAGCGCCTGCCTGCGGACGGCCTGCTCACCGGTGCGGCCGAGTTCGAGGGCCGGGACGTGCATTTCATGGCCAACGACTTCTCGGTCAAGGCCGGGTCGATGGCCGAGAAAGGCGTCGAGAAATTCCTGCGGATGCAACACCGCGCGCTCAAGACTGGCCGTCCGGTGCTCTATTTGATGGACTCTTCGGGCGGTCGGATCGACCAGCAGACCGGCTTTTTCGCCAATCGCGAGGGGATCGGTAAATATTACTACAACCACTCGATGCTCTCCGGACGCGTTCCGCAGATCTGCGTGCTCTACGGCCCCTGTATCGCTGGCGCGGCCTACACGCCGATCTTCGCAGATTTCACGATCATGGTCCGGGACGTGAGCGCGATGGCGATCGCCTCTCCCCGGATGGTGAAGATGGTGACCGGCGAGGAAATCGACATGCAAGAACTCGGCGGCGCGGAGATGCACACGAGCGTCTCCGGCAGTGCCGACCTGATCGCCGAGGACGAGGAACACGCCCGCGAACTGGTCGCCAAACTGATGAGCTATCTCCCGCGAAACAGCGACCACAAACCGCCACACAGCGATCCCGTTGGCCCCGCAAAATCACCCGACGGGATCGATTCGGTCGTCCCGCAGTCGCCCAACAAGGGCTACGACATGCACGACGTGATCGAGCGGATCGTGGATCGGGATTCCGTGCTGGAGCTCCGCCCGGAGTACGGGAGTGAGATCATCACCGCCTTCGCGCGAATCGACGGCCGACCAGTCGGCATCGTGGCCAATCAGCCAGCCAACCGCGCCGGCGCGATTTTCCCCGACGCCGCCCAGAAGGCCGCCCAGTTCATCTGGACCGCCGACGCCTACAACATCCCGCTGCTCTATCTCTGTGACACGCCGGGGTTCATGGCCGGTTCACAGGTCGAAAAAGAGGGAATTCTCGAACAGGGCAAGCGGATGATCTACGCCACCTCCTCGGCGACGGTGCCCACCCAGTCGGTCATCGTTCGGAAAGCCTACGGCGCGGGCATCTACGCGATGGCCGGGCCGGCCTATCAGCCCGAATCGACTATCGCGCTGCCTTCGGGGGAGATCGGGATTATGGGGCCCGAAGCGGCGATCAACGCCGTCTACGCGAACAAACTCGCGGCAATCGACGATCCGGACGAGCGCGCGCAAAAAGAACAGGAACTGCGCGAGGAGTATCGCGAGGACATCGATGTTCACCGGATGGCCAGCGAAGTCGTCATCGACGAAATCGTTCCGCCGAGCACGCTCCGGACCGAACTCACCAACCGATTCGACTTTTACGAGACCGTCGAGAAGGAACTCCCGGACAAGAAACACGGCACCGTTCTATGACAGCCTCCCCGCCGCGAACGGGGTGGGACTCGTTCGATCTCTCTCGAACAGCTCTCGGAGCCTCTCGGCCGAGCGCCGAATCACTCTTGCTCGGTGATCAACACCCGGGTTCCGTTCTCGCTGGCGAACACTGACGCCGTCCCGCCGACCCTTTCGGCCTCAAATTCGAGCGATCCGAGTCTCACGGACTCGTCGACCGACGGGATCTCGACCGTTCCGATGTACGTGTCGTTTCGCGTGACGTTTAGCACGAACTGCTGTCCGACGACCTCGACGGCGACAGTCTTGTTCGCGATCTGTGCCCGCGCCTCGGCGGGCGCGGACCGAAACGCCCGGACTGTCTCGGAGTTGTGAGTGAGATCCACCGCATACACAGAGCCGTTGCCGACCACGTTCCAGCCCTCTCGGGTGACCGTGACGGCCTCGCGCCAGCCGATTCCGCCGACCGGCACCGTCACCCGCCCGCTGCTTTTCAGTTCGCTCTCGTCGGCGGCCGCGCTCCAGATCTGTCGCTGTTCGCTGACGACGATGACGCCGCTCTCGTCGGTCCCGAGGCGTCCGTGCCGGGCGTTCTCGGCGTAGGTCAGTTCGTAGCCGTCGACGGAGATGCTCTCGCCGTCCGGCACCGGATCGTCGCTCATCTGGACGTAGTTCGTGGCGACGCTGGGTACGGCGACGACCGCGATGATCACCGCGAGCGAGAACAACAACAGATCCCGCCGAGAGAGTTGTGAGCCGACCCGAGACGGCCCGTTCGCCGGGAAGAACGGATAGACCAAGAGGAGCAACAGGACGGGGACGATTCCGATGCCGAACACCGGGACCGATCCGCTGTCGATGGTCCCTGACCAGACCGCCCACAGCAGTACCCCGACCGCACCGATCCAGACGAGCGCGACCAGTCGCATCGTCGGGGCCCACGAGATGTCCGCAACGCGATCCGGTAGCGGACTTTCATCGGCTGCCACAGCCGATGTGATGAGAATGGTGAGTCCGAGCACGAAGATCACACCGACGCCGCGCAACTGCAGGAATACGCCGTCTTCGGGGGAGTCGGTGAACACGTATAGCTGGCGGGAGAGGCCGAACAGAAGCGTCGCGACGAAAACGAGCGCCGGTCGGCGCGACTCGTTGCGCCGGTGTATCAACAGAAGAGCGAGCACGACGCCGACGAGAAAGCCGAGCAGATGCGCCTGCACGTTGACACCCCACCAACTCGGCGGTCCGGACGAACCCGCTCCCGCCGTTGCCCTGATCACGGGCTCTAACAGCGTATTGACGACGACTGCCGTCCCCGTGAACCCGACCATCGCGACGACTGTCAGGACCGGAAAGTAGATGACGGCGAACCCGCCGAAGGCGAAGACAGTCCCCGAAAAGCCAAGCGACCAGCCAAAGGCGAACACCGAGGTCGCCAGCGAGACGACCGCGACGGCGGCGGGGAAGACGACCAGTGCCCGAACCCACGGCGTGTGCCACCGCGACTCGGTTTCGGGTGGCGGTTCGACACCGTCGAACTCACCTGGTGGTGGATACTCGTAGTCGGGTTCGGTCCCGCTCGGCGGGTAGTGTCCCCAGGCGTATTCGACGATGGGCGCGAGCACGAGCGTCCCGATCATGTTTCCGGTCAGATGGGCGGGGTTCGCGTGTGCGAACCCCGACGTGAGCAACCCCAGCGGGTAAAAGTACGACCAGCTACGGAACGGCAGCGTAACCGGTGAGTTCCAGTGCGAGAGACCGCTCTGTGCGAACAGATAGAAGAGGACGACAGCGGTGATACAGAGGGCGGTTCCCCAGGGAACGCCGAGAACGAACCGCTCGGAGAGTGCGCTGTACCAGCTACCGCGGCCAGCGAGCAGCCAGATATGGCCGAAGGCGACGAGGAGGGCAGTGACGAGACCGACCTGGACCGGCTCGATACCGGGGAACATACTGACACATCATCGCCGTACCTTGTGAGTGGTTCGGTCCCGGCGAAGCCATGCCGGGACGTTTTTTCACCTCGAACACGTTTCTCGACGTATGACTCCCGAAGAAGTCGAAGAAATTATCGAAGCGAACATTCCAGATGCGACCGCGGAAGTCGGTCGACCACGCGGTATCGACGACGACGACCACCTCGCTGTGACGGTCGTCTCACCGGCTTTCGAGGGGAAATCGCTCGTCGACCAGCACGATATGGTCTACGACGCGCTCGATGATCACATGACGACCGACATTCACGCCGTCGAACTGACGACTCGCGCGCCCGAGAACTGACGCCCTGCTTCGATGACGATTGTCGGATCCCCCACACTCGTCGCCCGCGCGAGGCCCCGTGCGGACATGTTCGTCCGATAGCATACGTTCCGGCCGTCAGTAGTGTCCGATATGGGGAGCAACCAGCCCACGCAGATCGGCGAGGAGATGAACGACGACGAAGCACTTTCGCTGCTGGAGGCGACGGGCCACGGTGTGTTGAGTCTGGCACAGGGTGGCCGGGC
>JBLGCM010000097.1:0-6061 GCA_047617345.1 Natronomonas sp.
CTCCCAGACGCCCGTGTCCGTCGCCTCCAGCGCCAGTTCGAGCCGCCGTTTGGTCTCGGCCAGCTCCCGATCCTGGGACTGCTGATCGGTGATGTCTGTCAGCGAGAAGACGGCGCTTTCGAGACGGCCGCCCTCATCGAAGATCGGCGCGCCGTTCACCGACAGCACCTTTCGGGTCCCGTCCGGCCACTCGATGGTGTGTTTCACCGCATATATCGGCTCGCCGGTCTCGCGGATCCGCTCGAAGGGAAGCTTCTCGTCGGGGATCGGTTCGCCGTTCAAATCCCGGATCTTCCACTCCGGATCGTTGTAGGTCCGGTCGGTCACCTCGTCGGATTCGAGTCCGAGGACCGTCTCTGCGCGTTGGTTGGCGAACGTGAACTGGCCCTCGGCGTCGAGTTGGACGACACAGCTCGGCACCGTCTTCAGGATCTGCTCGAGCCGACGCCGTCGCTGTTCGGCGGTGGTCGCCGACCGAGCGGCCTCGACAGCGTTCGTGATTCGGTTTGCGAGCACCGTGTACTGGCTGGTTGTCCCTCCTTTCTGGAGATAATCCGTGAGCCCGGCCGCCATCCCCTCACTCGCCACCTCTTCGCTTCCCCTCCCGGTGTAGAGGATGAACGGGAGGTCGGGATGCTCTTTCCGGACGGCTCGCAGTAGCTCGATACCGTCCATCTCGGGCATCTCGTAATTTGAGACGATACAGTCCGGCGGGTCGCTGCGAATCGCCGCCAGCCCCTTCGTCGGGTCTCTCACCGTCTCCACGGCAAGCCGCTCATCGCTGCGTTCGAGAAACTCTGCGACCATGTCGGTGAACCCCGGCTCGTCGTCGATGTGCACCACTCGGATCTCCTCACGGACCGGGTTTGACATAGCCTCTTATTCGTGACGAGGATCAAAAACGCTGGCATTCCGGCAGAGAGGCGATATACAACCGACTTTTCGAACTGACAGTCGAGCTGGCGCTCTCTCACCGCTCGGCACTGGGCGCGATCAGTTCGATGGCGTGGTCCGGTTCCGCCCCGAGTAAGTCACCGATCTGGTCCGCACAGGATGTGCCGCTGGCGATCACCTGATCGGCATCCATCTCCCGGAGTTGTCCTTCGAGATTCGAGCCGACGTCCATCGAGAGGTCGTAGTACTGTTCCTTGTAGCCGAAAGAGCCGGCCATTCCGCAGCACTCGACGTCACTCGTCTCGATGTCGTAGCCGCACTGGTCGAGCACCTGCTCGGTGTACGCCGCCAGCCCCATCGTCCGCTGCTGGCAGTGTGAGTGGTAGGCGACGGTCGTCTCGCCGACGGCGGTGTTCAGCGCCGACGGATCCGCGCCGTTCGCGAGCAAGCCGTAGACGAACTCCATGATCTCGTAGCTGTTATCCGCGAGCGGTTCGGCGCGCTCCTCGCCGAGCAACCGGTCGTAGTCGCCGCGGAACATCGCGACGTCGCTGGGTTCGATGACGACGACATCGTACCCCTCCTCGACGTAGGGCATGAGTTCGTCGGTCACGCGCGCGGCTTTCGACCGCGCGGTGTCGATCATCCCCTGTGAAAGCGGCGCGCGGCCCGAGCCGGAGACCGACGGGATGAGCACCTCGACGCCCAGCGCCTCCAGCGTCCGGACAGCGGCCTTCCCGCGGTCGAGCATCGTGTAGTTGGTGTAGAGGTCGGGGTAGAGGACGACTTTCCGCTCGGGATCTGCCGGCGGAATCGCCTCCCGCTCGTCGAACCACTCGAGGAGTGTCGTCCGCTGGAACTCCGGGAGGTCGCGCCGCCGGTCGACGCCGGCGACCGCTTCGAGCACCCGAGCGATCGGCGGAGCATTCACTACCCAGTTCGAGAGCGGCGCGAACGCGCTGCCCATCTTCGCCAGCGTCTCGAAGTTGCCGAACAGCCGCTTCTGCAGCCCCGGTCCGGACGTCTCCTCGTCTGGAGTCAGCCCGTCGACGAGGAAATCCATCGGCACGTCTTCGTCGTCGTTGATCCGGTCGCGGACGACGGTGTTGATCCAGGGGATATCGATTTCCACCGGACAGGCCTCGACACACCGCGAGCAGCCGGTACAGAGGTCGTTGAACTCGGCGGCGGAGTCCTGGCCGTGGACGCCCGCCTCCCACCCCGTCGCGATGCCGCCGGAGTAGGTCTCGCCACCGAAAGCGTGGCCGCCGACGGACTGGAAGTTCGCGCAGGTGTTCGAGCAGGCCGAACACCGGATGCAGTACAGCGTCTCCTTCAGATCCTCGTCTTCGCGCATCGCCAGTCGGCCGTTGTCGATGAGCACGAGGTGGAACTCTCGGTCGTCGCCGTCTCCCGAAACCGGACGCTCGGGATCGTCGAAATCGACTGTCGGCCCGTCGATCGGCGGCGTCAGAAGCGAGATGTAGCTGGTGATATCCTGCCCCGTCCCGGAGCGGCCGATCAATTCGATGAACGGCTGGAGATCCTCGACAGTCGGAATGATCTTCTCGACGCCGGCGACGGCGATCTGCGTGTCCGGGACCGTCACCGTCTTGCGGGCGTTGCCCTCGCTGGTGACCAGCGCCATCGTTCCGGAATCGGCCGCGATGAAGTTCGCGCCGGTCATCCCCACGTCTGCGTCTTTGATGAGTTCGCCCAGTTCCTCGCGGGCGAACGACGTCAGCTCCTCGGCGGTTTCGAGTTCCGCCTCGGGCTCGAAGTACTCGTTGAACAGCGTGGCGATCTCCGCGCGAGACTTGTGGATCGCCGGCGCGACGATGTGACTCGGCGCTTCCTCGGCGACTTGCAGCACCCACTCCCCGAGGTCGGTCTCGACCACGTCGACGCCCTCGCGTTCGAGGCGCTCGTTGACCGCGATCTCCTCGCTGGTCATCGACTTGCTTTTGACCAGTCGCTGTGCCTCCTGCTGGGCGCAGACCTCCGCGACGTACTCGTTGGCGTCGGCGGCGTCGTCGGCGATGTAGACCGTCCCGCCGTTTTCCTCGACGGTCGCGGCGAGTTCGTCGATGAGATCCGGAAGTCGTTCGATGGCGTCTTCCTTGATGTCCCGAGCCTGGTCTTTCAGCCCCTCGTAATCGTCGAGTTTCGCGACGGACTCGTACCGCCCGGCGTTGAATCCCCGGGTGTTTGTTCCGACTGCTTCCCCTTCGGTCTCCATGATGTGCCGAATGTGCTCGGCTTTGCTGTCGCGTTGTGAGTTCATGTGATGAGGATCAGTTCGACTTCTTTCGGCCCGTGAGCGCCCTGTACGAGCGAGCCCATGTCCGCGGTCGCGGACGGGCCGGTCGCGAGAACCGCGGAACTACTGTCTTCCCGTGCCCGCTCGCCGGCGTGCTCGAAGAGTGCAGTCATATCCGGGACGATATCCGCTGCGCGCAACACCGCGACGTGGCGGTCGTTGAACAGACTGACCGCCTCGCTGCCCTGTTCGTCCGTCCGGAGGAGGACACTCCCGTAGTCGGCAACGCCGAGTTCGGCAGCGGTCACGCCGGTCGCCGCCCCGTCGAGATCCGCCGTCGTCGGCTCCGTCTCGACGACGGCGGGCAGTTCGACCCCCTCCCACGGCAGCGCGGTCCCGACCGCCGGTGGTTCGACCGCCGCCTCGATTGCCGCGGTGGCTCCCGACCGCGATACCTCAGTGACGCCGACGTTGTACCGGCGCAGTTCCGCCGTGAACCGCTCCCGCGTCGTCGCCGGTTCTGATGGTTGTCGTGACATCGCTTCTCGTCCCCTGTGATATCTCGCCGTTCGGCGGCCACGGCCTTCTATATTGCTCTGATTGCGGCGCCCGACCCCCTCGCCGGTCACCGCCGGTCTCTGAACGCCGGCGTTCCGAGGTCGTGCAGCTCCGTCGAGACCTCGCCGACACCGTCTTTCAGCTCCTCGTGATACGCTTCGAGTCGCTCGCGCAGTTCGCCGTGCTCGCGGGCGAGGATCTGCGTCGCCGACAGCGCGGCGTTGAACGACTTCCCGGTGTCGACAGCGACGATAGGCGCGCCCTGTGGCATCCCGATCACCGACTGGAGGGATTTCTCCTGCACCGGGACGCCGATGACCGGCAGCGGATAGGCGATGGAGGCGGTCATGTTCGGTAGATCTGCGCTCTTGCCGCCCGCACCGGCGATAATCACGTCGATTCCCCGATCTGCGGCGGTCTCGGCGTAGGCGTACATCAACTCCGGTGTGCGATGGGCGGAGACGACGTAGGTCTCGAAGGTGAACTGAGAGCCCGGCGGATTCTCGTACTCTGTCTGTTCCTCGAAGCCCAGCTCCGTCAGGCAGTCGTACGCGCCGGGGCGACCCTCCTCGGAACCGGCCATCACGTCGAGATCCGAATCCGATCCCATGATGATCCCGATGTCCGGCGTCTCCGCGGCCGGGAGATCCGATTCGGCTTCCGATTCGAGGCGGTCGATCAGCCCGTCCAGCTTTTCCGTTCCCATATCTCGCTTTCCGTGCGGCGGCCACCTAAGACTGCCGAACAGCGCACACCCGTCTCTCGCTTCTTTCCCGAACCCCGACCCCCGGAGCAGACTCGTGTACGCGCATGCGTGTCGTCGATCACGGGTCTCGGAGGGGGCGAAACAGCGCCCCGACCTGCACGAACGTGACGGTGAGAGCTGCGAAGATGCATCATTCGTCGCACAGGACGCGGCAAGTGGGCTGGATTCGACATCCTCCCCGATACCAAAACCGAGAGCGCACGAGCACGATTCGTGAGGGGATGCGAACGAACGCTGAGAGCGACATCAGCGAACTGAGATACTGCTGGTTTTCGATACCACCTTCCTCAGTGACTCCCCGGCCGGGACAGACGAGGCCCGTCAGCTCCTCCGTCAGTACGAACACAGGCTGTGGGCGCTTTTCGGGTGCTCTCTGAAGCTGGGGTGTGCGCACGGATACGTCGAGAGATCACCACAGGCAGTGCTCGCATCCACGGCTCTCCTCGATACCACCGAACAGACCGCCAACGAAGCAGTCTCGTTACCGGCGGAACTGGTGAGCCGCGGTGTGCCGACAGACCATCCGAACGCGCTGATCGCCGCGTCAGCGCGGGACCACGGTGGCACGTTTGCGACGGCGGAGAACCACTTCCGGGAAGAGCCGGTCCGGTCGGTTTTGGCGGTCGCTGAATACGCCCCGTACTGACACTGCTGGATCGCGCTGCGCATCTCTCTCCCGTCTCGACGGTGGGTATTTTTGCCCGACACTCCGAACTCTCGCTGTGCTCGAAATCGACGGCTCGACCGGCGGCGGTCAGGTCGTTCGCTCGGCGCTCGCACTCGCCGTGATCGCCGAGCGGTCGGTCCGGATTACCGATATCCGCGCCAACCGTCCCGAACCGGGCCTCAAACCGCAACATCTCGCCGTCGTCGAGACGCTCGCGGATATCTCGAACGCCAGCGTCGACGGCGCAGCACGGGCTGCCGAAACAATCGAGTTCGCGCCGGCGACACCGACCGGTGGCCGCGTCACCGCCGACATCGGGACTGCGGGGAGCGTCTCGCTGGTGTTCGACGCAGTGCTGGGTCTGGCCGCCACCCTCGACGAACCGCTCGCGGTGACCGCGACCGGCGGAACCGAAGTCAACTGGTCGCCGCCGCTGCTCGGCCACCGGCGCGTGAAACTGCCCTTCTGCCGCAACTTCGGGCTGCAGGCCGCCATCGACCGCTCCCGGACCGGTTTCTATCCCGCCGGCGGCGGCCGGGCGACGCTCCATCTCGCTCCCTCCTCGCTTACTCCCCTCGCACTCGGTGAGCGCGGTGGCTTCCGCGGCGCTCGGATCTACTCACTCGCCTCGATGGACCTCCTCGACGGCGCCGTCGCGCGTCGGCAGGCAGAGACGGCCCGCGACGCCCTCACCGAGGCCGGCATCGAGGTCCTCGCCACGGAAACGCGCTCTGCCGCCGCAGAGTCGACCGGGTCCGCGCTCGTGATCGAACTCGAATACGCCCGCTCGCGGGCGAGTTTCGACGCGCTCGGCGAACCCGGTCTTCCCGCCGATGACGCGGCAACGTCGGCGGTCACGGACGCGCTCAATTTCCACGACAGTTCGGCCGTCGTCGACCGTCATCTCGCCGATCAA
>JBLGCM010000098.1:0-6011 GCA_047617345.1 Natronomonas sp.
GCACCACGTCAGACGGGTTCGGGTGTGGCGAACGAGGGAATTGTGCTGTTTCGGACTCGGGACTCGGCGATGCCGCGCGGCGGTTGGCCGCCGGCGGAGCCGTGGAGTAAATCATTTGTGAGTCGGGGGAATTGTTGCGGTATGCGCGTTGTAATCATCGGCGCGGGGGAAGTGGGCACCTCGATTGCCGCGAATCTCTCGCAGGACCACGATGTCGTCGTCATCGAGGACGACGAGAACCGCGCCGAACAACTCAAATACGAACTCGATATTCTCTCGATTGCCGGAGACGGCACCTCGATGGAGACTCAGGAGGCCGGAAACGTCGCGGATGCAGATATGTTCATCGCCTGTACCGACGACGACCGGACGAACCTCGTCGCCTGCGGGACGGCGAAGACGCTGGGCGATCCGTTCACCATCGCCCGAGTCAAATCCATCGAGTACCTCCGCACGTGGGAGCGCAAACACGGCGCGTTCGGCGCGGATCACGTCGTCTGCTCGGACCTGCTGACCGCCGAAAATATCGTTCGCGTGATCGGTCTGCCGACCGCGATCGATCTGGATCTGTTCGTCGGTGGCCTCGTTCACATGGCCGAGTTCGAGATCGTCGAGGGCAGTCCCGTCGCCGGTCAGACCGTCGCCGAGGCCGACCGCTTCGACTCGCTGACCTTCGCCGGCCTGTTCTGTGACGACAAACTGGTCATCCCCGACGGCGAGACAGTGATCGAGACCGGCAACCGTGCCGTCGTCATCGGAAGTCCCGAGAGCGTCAGGGCGTTCGGCAGCGATATCGCGCCCGACGACAGAGCCGACCGGACCAACGACGTCGTCATCGCGGGCGGGACGGAGATCGGGTATCACACGGCCCGGATCCTCGAAGAGCAATCGACAAAGCCGCGGCTGATCGAACTCGACGAACAGCGCGCTCGCGCGCTCGCAGAAGACCTTCCGAACACCATCGTCATGCAACACGACGTGACGGATACTGACTTCCTCGCCCGGGAGCACGTCGACGAGTCAGACGTGATGATCGCCGCGATGAACTCCGACGAGCGGAATCTCCTCGTCGCCGTCCTCGCGAAGCGGCTCGGCGTCGAACGCGTAATCGCCGTCGTCGACAACACGGAGTACGTCACGCTGTTCGAGGAGATCGGGATCGACGTCGCGATCAATCCGAGAGACGTGACCGCCGAGGACATCACCAGATTTAGCTTCGAGAACGTCGCGGAGAACCTGGCAGTGCTCGAAAACGATCAGGCGGAGGTGCTCGAACTGCAGATCGACGAAGACAGTACGATGGCCGGAAAGACGATCCAGGAACTCGATGGGGAACTCGCCGGGCGCTTCGTCGTCGGCGCGATCACCCGCGAGGGATCGCTGATCACCCCGCGAGGGAGCACCGAACTGCACGCCGGCGACAAGATTGTCGTCTTCGTCGAGACCGCGTTTGCCGACGAACTGATGGCCGCCGTGTAACTCACTCGATGCTCTCACTCCCTCGAATCCGCGTCGACGTGGACGCGAGCCTCGATCTGACGGGGACTGTGCTGTTCTATCTGGCGGTCCCGCTTTGCTTTCCGCTCGCGGTCGCCGTCTACTACGGCGATTCACTCGGCCCCTTCGTCGCAGCGATTGTGGCGACGCTCGCGATTGGCGGGGCGATGAGCCTGCTCGGCGACGAGGAGTCGGGCCTCGGCCCCCGAGAGGCGTTTCTCGCCGTCGCGCTGATCTGGTTTCTCGTCGCCGCGGTCGGTGCGATTCCGTTCGTCGTCGCGGGCACCGGGACGACCGCCCACCCGATCAACGCAATGTTCGAGGCGATGAGCGGGCTGACGACCACCGGCGGGACGGTGTTCCAGGACTTTTCGGTGCACTCCAGATCGATTCTGATGTGGCGACAGCTCATCCAGTGGCTCGGCGGGCTGGGGATCCTGATTCTCGCGACGGCGGTGTTGTCCTCTCTCGGCGTCGGTGGGGCCCAGCTGATGGAGACCGAGACACAGACCGCCAACGTCGACAAACTGACGCCGAAAATATCGGAGACGGCCCGGCTCATCTGGGGGCTGTACGTCGGAATTACCGGCCTCGCGATCGTCGTCTACTACGCTCTCGGGGTGGCCGGCTTCGCGCCGAACATGGACCTGTACAACGCCGTTGCCCACGCGTTCACGTCAGTGGCAACCTCCGGCTTCTCGCCCGAACCGGACAGCGCGGCCGCGTTCGCACCAGCGGCTCAGTGGGCGATGATCCCCTTCATGCTCGTTGGCTCGACGAACTTCGTGCTGCTGTATCTGTTCGTCAACGGCCAGCCGATGCGGTTGCTGGGCAGCGAGGAGTTTCACTTCTATCTGGGAACGATTGCAGTCATCACGACCATCGTCGCGAGCGCGCTGTTCATCGACCCCGCAATCGAGTTCGGGAGTGAGGCGACGATCCGGCACGCGCTGTTCAACGTCTCCTCTATCATCACGACCACCGGGTACGCGAGCAGCGACTACACCCTCTGGTCGGCCGCCGGCCAGCACATGCTCTTTCTGGGGATGTTTCTCGGCGGGATGGTCGGCTCGACGACCTGTTCGATCAAGTCGCTGCGGTGGCTCGTCGCGCTGAAATCGCTGCGGCGCTCGCTGTACACCAGCATCCACCCCGAGGCGGTCCGACCGGTCCGCATCTCCGGCAGTCCGGTCGAGGAGACCACGATCCGGGACATCTACGCCTATCTCCTGTTGAGTCTCATCGTCTTTTTCGCGCTGACCGTCATCATCGTGGTCGACGCCCAGCGGCTCTCGAGCGTGACTGTCTCCGAGTTCGACGCGATGGGGGCGGCGGCGTCGACGTTTCTGAACATCGGCCCCGCGTTCGGTGCGGCCGGCCCGTTCGGCACCTACGATATCTTCCCGACGAGTACGAAAGTCGTCATGATCGTCCTGATGTGGGTCGGCCGCATCGAGATCATCCCGGTGCTCGTCCTGTTCACGAAGTCGTTCTGGACCTCGTGATTAGGCGAACAGGCGCTCGAACTCACGGAGACTGTCGTCGGTCCCGACGACGACGAGTTCGTCACCGTCGCGAATCTTCGTGTCCGGACCGATCTCTGTCTGTGTCTGCTCACCGCGCTCGATTGCGATGACGGTACAGCCGGTCCGTTCCCGGATGTTCGTGTCGGCGATCGTTCGCCCGGCGATTCCCGGGTTTTTCACTCGCCTGATCTCGACCTGTTGGTCGATGGAGAGGCGGTCTCGGTCTTCGAGCAGAAACGAGGTCGACAGCCGGCCGGTCACCGTCGCCAGCGACAGCACGTAATCGGCCCCCGCCCGGTAGGTCTTCGAGATGTTGGCGTTGTCGTCGACTCGTGTGATGATCTCGACCTCCGGCGCCAGATCGCGGATCACCAGCGTCGCGAACTCCGTCATCGTGTCACTCGGGAGCGCGAGCACCACCGTCTCGGCGTCTGCGACTCCGGCCCGTTCGAGTGTCTCCGTCTCCGTCGCGTCGCCGATCACGTCGACGGCGGGGTGATCTTCGATATCGACGACGGTATGACCGATATCGGACTCCTCGAGCGCGTTTGCGACTGTCCGACCGACCGCACCGTGACCGATGACGACCGTCTGACCCGTCTGGAAGCGCCGAACTGAGGATTGTGTCATCTCGACCAGCTCGGTGAGTTGCTCGGGCCGACCGGAGACCAGAAGCACCGTCCCGGGCGGGAGCGTCGTCTCCGGCGCTGGCGCGGGGATGAACTCGCCGCGCATCCACGCGCCGATCACGTTGACGCCGGAGCGCTCTCTGATCGTGCTGTCGACGAGCGTCGTTCCCGCCAGATCGCTCCCGTGTCTGATCGACACCTCGACCAGTTCGAGATTTCCGTTAATCTCGACGGCCTCGTCGACCTCCGACCGCAGCGCCGTCGTCACCTTCCGTGCGAGGCTTCGACCGAGCAGCTGCCGCGGGGAGAGCACGTGGTCGGCCCCGGCCAGTTCGTGATACTTCGCCAGCTCTGGCTCCTCGACGACGCTCACGACGGGGACGTCCTCGGCGATCTCCTTGGCTGCCAGCACGATGCTCGCGTCGACCTGATCGGAGACATCCGCGTACAGCGCCCGTGCGTCGGTGAGGTGGGCGGCTTCCAGTCCCGAGGTCGATTCGGGATCGGCTCTGATCACTCGATGGCCGTTCTCGTGCAGTTCGTTCGACCGCTCTCGGTCGGGTTCGACGATCACGTACGGCACGTCCTGCGAATCGAGGTCGTCGATCAACTCCTGTGCTCGGGAGGTGTACGAACAGATCACGACGTGATCGCTCAGTTTGGTTTCGAGCTCTGTCGGTGCGGCCGTCGAGAGCGCTTCCTCCAGAAGCGGACCGACGAACACCGGCAGCGCCCCGACCAGAATTGCCATCCCCAGCAGATCCGTGACGGTGATAAATAGCTGCATCTCCGCGCTGTCCCACGGCGCGTCGCCGCCGAATCCCGTCGTCGTGAACATCTCGACGGCGAACTGAAAGGAGTCGAGAAGCGTCTGTGCCTCTCCTTCGTACGTCTGCATGCCGTACTGGTAGCCGAGCGCAGTCAGCGTCAACGCCAGCCCGACGAAACCGAGATAGCCGAGCGCCCGGCGCTTCCAGCGATCCATACCGGCAGGATGCCGCCCGCAAATAAAAGCCTATGATTCTTCTCTCACCGCCGCCAGAACGCGCCGGTAAACAGCGCCAACACGGGGATGATTTCCAGCCGTCCGAGCCACATAAAGAGGATCATCAGCAGCTTCGACGTGTTCGGGAAAGCCAGATAGCTCCCGAACGGTCCGATGGCCCCGAACCCCGGGCCGATGTTGCCGACAGTGGCGAGACTCGCACTCAGCGCGTCGATCGGCGCAAGCGAGAGCTCGGCCGTTCGGCCCGCATCGACCGCGAAGACGACCATTCCGAGGGCGATCAAGACGAGATACAGGAGCGTGAAGGCGAGTACGCCCCGTATCGCCTCTTCGTCGACCACGTAATCGCCGAGTCGGATCGGCTGGACCGTATCCGGGTGGGCAGCCGTATCCAGTTCACGTTTTGCGGTTTTGAGGACGATCAGCCACCTGACGACTTTGATGCCACCGCCGGTCGATCCGGCGGAGCCGCCGATAAACATGGCGAACAGCAGCAGCACCTGTCCGGCGGAGCCCCACTGTGCGAAGTCGCTCGTCGCGTAGCCCGTCGAGTTCATCAGCGAACCGATCTGGAAGGCCGCCTGTCGCGCGGCGTTCTCGGCGTTGCCCGCGGTCTGGCCGCCGAGTTCGCCGAGTGCCGGGGCCACGCCGGCGTACAGCAGGCCAGCGAGAACGACGGTGATCGTCGTCAGCGCGCCGAGGTAGGCCCGAAACTCCGGGTCTTCGGCCACGGACCCGAAATTGCCGGTGAGCAGATACCAGAACAGCGCGAAGTTCGTCCCGGCGACGACCATGAACGGGATGACGAGCCACTGGACCGCCGGCTCGAAGGCCGCGATGCTCTGACTCTCCGGGGAGAATCCACCGGTGGGAAGCGTGGAGAACCCGTGTGCGATAGCGTTGTACGGGTCCATGTTCGGCGCGACGCCCGCGTAGTGCAGTGCGAGCATCAGCAGCGCAAAGAGAACGGTAAAGCCGAGGTAGACGAGCCAGAGCACGCGTGCGGTCTCGGCGATGCGGGGCGTGAGCTTCTGCAGTTCGGGGCCCGGCGCTTCCCGCTGCATCAGCTGTGCGCCGTTGACGGCAATCTCCGGGAGAATGGCGATCATCAACACGATGATCCCCATGCCGCCGAGCCACTGGGTGAGCTGTCGCCAGATCATGACCGCGTGGGAGTGCTGGTCGGTCGAGATCTCGCCCAGCACCGTTGCCCCCGTCGTCGTGAAACCGCTCATCGACTCGAAGACGGCGTTGATCGGATGCGCAATCGTCCCCGCGCCGGCGAGAAGATACGGGACAGCACCGATCAGGGCGGCCCCCAACCACGCCAGCGCGACGAGCAACAGCGCCTCC
>JBLGCM010000099.1:0-5958 GCA_047617345.1 Natronomonas sp.
CACCGACCGTCGTTTCGACGACTGAGACGGAGAGTTCGTCTCCGCACTCGGCGATAAGGTCGTCGTCGATATCGGGGCGGACGAGCAGACAATCGTTGGTAGCCCGGGCGAAGACGCCGATATACGGCGACCCGGAGAATGCCGCGCGAAGCACCGTTACTCTGCGACTTCCGCTTCGACGGCGACCTCGCCTTCCTCCTCGAACCGGGCCGCGCGGATGCGGACCGAACTCGGCGGGGAAGCGCGACCGCCCGACCAGACTTCCTCGTTGATCGAGGGGTCGAGACGGACGACCTCCTCCTCGACGGAGAAGTGCTGTGCGAGATGTTCCCGAACGAGCGACATCGCCTTGTCGGCGGCATCAGAGTTCGATCCGCGGTCAGCGTCGCGAAGCGGGATAGTGATGACCCGCTCCTCGAAATCACTCGCGCTCATTCGTCCGTATCACTCCGCCGCCAGTGTCGCCGCTGCGGGTTGCGCATCACGTCGCGGTCGGTCTTGACCATGACCCACGCCGGGACGCGACTGTTCTGGTTTTCCAGTTTCGCCAGTCGCTTCTTTTTCGCCTTCGATTTTTTGCTCATAGTGCTCGTTTCTATCCCATGGTTGCATAAATGTGTGTCCCTTTCGCCGGACCGGAAAACGCAGCAAAGATCCGCCGACGTCGAAATCTGCGCCGACAGGCGGCCGCAACGAGCGATCACGAGTCGGGCCGCGCGGCGAGATCGCGGAACTCGTCTGCGAGTGAGCAGATCTCTCCCCTGTCGAGTTCTCCGCGGTCGGTGACGTAGGCGTCGATCAGATCGCCCGGTGTCCGCTCGAAGGTCGGATTTCGCACCGCTATTGCTGTCTCGCCGTCGTACAGCTCTGCTCCCGGCCGGGGGTCAGTCTGGTCGTCGCCGACCGGGCTGATCTTGTCGACTGCGCTGGCGACGACGACCGGAATCCCCGCTCGCGAGGCGACCGCTGCGGCGGGCCGGGTTCCGACCTTGTTTCTAACTCCCCCGTCGGGCAGAACTGCGTCGGCACCGACCACCAGCACGTCCGCGCCCCACGAGCGCAACTGCCCGGGGAAGGCGGCGTCGGTCGTGATCGTCACTGCCGTCTCCTCGGCGAGTCGCTCGGCCACATCGAGGGCCTCTCGACCGGGTCTGGATTCGGGGAGCAACACCGCACCCGGATCGCCAGCCAGCAGGGACTGCAGGACAGTTCCCGATCGCGAGAGCGTGCCGACACGCGCGCCGTCGATCCACGAACGGAGATTTTCGGCGGCCCGGACGTCCGCCGACTCCGCCCGTTCGATCTCGTCGATTGCCGCGGCTTCGATATCTCGTGGGTCTATTCCGGCCGTGTCCACCACGCGATTGATTCTGTTGCTGAGGACGGTCATCGACGGGCGGGCCGACCGGAGCGCGCGAGCGACGGCATCGACAGACTCGAATCGACTCTTTTCGGGCGCGGTCGCCAGCAGACCCGCTTCGTCGCGGAGGACTCCGAGCGCGCGCACGGAGAGAAACGCCGACCCGTGCTCGCGGTCAGTTTCGACGTGCTCGACGGTCGAACGGACCTGGTCGTACGAGTCCCAGAGGCGGGGCACCGTCTCTCGGTCGAGAATCGCCGTCGGAGCCACCCAATCGGAGGCGGTGTGTTCGCGGTCGAGTTCGACCGTCCGGGTGGGTGAGTCGAACAGAAACGGGTGAATCTCCCAGCGGATTTCCAAATCCCCGTCGCTGAGCGAAAACGACTCGCCGGCACGGACAAGCGAGAGCGTATTCGGGTCGATAGCCGTCTCCTCGCGAACCTCGGCGCGGATCGCGGCCAGTGGTGGCTCGGCAGCGTCCGCGTGATCCTCAACGTGGCCTGCGATCCCGCCCCAGCGACCCCGGTAGGAGCCGACGTTCTCGCTCCGCCGAAGCAGGAGAACCTCGCCGGCGTTGTGGAGGAATCCGGTTACGACGGCGCGTTCGTCCATTATCTCTCGCGCTCGACGACGAACTCGGCGAACTCCCGCAGGAACTGTTTGGCCTCGCTGTCTGCCACGTCGGCCGCCGCCAGCGAGTCGAGCGCCTTGCTCGATTGAGTGCGGGCCCGCTGAGTCGCCTCCTTGGGGGTGAGATCCGTCACTTCGACCAGCGACGGGCGCTCCATCGCCGCGTCGGTACCCGTCGGCTTGCCGAGTTGTTCGGCGTCCGCGGTCGCATCCAACACGTCGTCACGCATCTGGAAGGCGACGCCGACTCGCTCGGCGTACTGGCCGAAGGCTTCGACAGTGAACGGATCGGCGTCGGCCGCAATCGCGCCGAGTTCCGCGGCCGCTCGGAACAGCGCGCCGGTCTTGCGGCGGGCAAGTTCCATGTACTCCTCCTCGCTGACCAACTCATCGACCAATTCCATCGCCTCACCCTCGCCGAGTTCGACCATCGATTCGGCGACGGCCTGCATCGCGCGTTCGCTTTCCGAAAACAGGGCAAAGGCCTCGCCGATCAGCCCGTCGGAGGCCGTGATGGCGGGGCCGTAGCCGAAGGCGGTCCACGCCGCGGGAGTCCCGCGACGCAGTTCTGATTCGTCGATGATGTCGTCGATGACCAGCGAGGCGTTGTGTACGAGTTCGATCCCGACGGCGTAATCCAGTGCTTGGGCGGTATCGCCGTCGAGCGCGTCGCAGACGAGTACAGTGACCGTCGGCCGGACGCGCTTGCCGCCGGAGAGAGTGACGTGTTCCATCTCCTCGGTGAGCGTGTCCGGTTCGGTCTCCGCGAGCACCGCTTCGAGCCGTTGCTCGATCCGGTCCCGCCGTCGATTCAGATACTCCATTACTGCGCCGTAAGGACGCGACGAGCAAGTACGTGACGAACCCGACTGGGACGGCCGTGGGGGTCGAGCCGGGTGAAACGGCCGAACACCCCTCAGAGTTGGCGGTTTCGACCCGCACGCGACGACCGTCGCCCGAGGTTGTTGCAGGTTTTGTACGCGCCGTCGCCTTTATAAGCACTTGTCTCTTATGAGAGAGAGAACCACATGTACGGGAACACCTCGTTTGGCGACGAGCCGTCGGACATCGAGCTGAGTGCCGAGCAGCGCAAACACCTCCGACAGGAACTCTCGACCGTCGCGGACCGGACGCGCGATCTGCTCCCCGGTGAGTTCGTCGTCGGCTCCGAACTCGTCGATAGCTCGAACGGCCCACAGGCGACCGTGGCCGTCCAGCCGCCGATCGGCGGCATCGTCAGCGCGAACTGCAGCCTCACTGAGGAGATGACAATCGACGAGGCCCAACAGGAGGATCTCGCGCTCGGGCTGGCCGCAAGCGCCGCCTTACAGGTCAAACAGGCACAGCAGGGCGATCACTCGCCAGTCGCGCGATAGCGTTTCTTCTGAGCCCCAGTCCGGTCATTATTCGCCGGGTTCGACAGTCGGCGGACGATAAAACAGGGTGTAGACCATCCCGGCAACGGCGGGGACACTGGCGGTGAACAGCGATCGGGAGAGGTCCACCGCCGGCAAGAGCCCGACGACCAACCCCGCCAGCAGCACACCGCCGATCACGAACAGCGAGAGATCATGTCGCGTGACACCGAGTTCGTTCGTCCCTGCCGCCATATTACCCCGTCCGCTCGCACGGTAATTAAATATTATTACCCGTGGCCGTCGTGGGTGAGTTGCCCACAGTTTCGGTGTCGATAATCGGGGGATCAGATATACAACAGTCGGCTCGAAATGGGGAGGTAGATGATCGAGGCGCGGGAGCTTCGCAAGGAGTACGGTGGCTTCGTCGCCGTCGAGGGGAGTACGTTCAGCGTCGAGTCCGGCGAGGTCTTCGGCGTGATCGGCCCGAACGGGGCCGGTAAGACGACGACGCTGAAGATGCTCGCGGGGTTGCTCGACCCCACCGAGGGGGATGCCGAGGTGGCCGGCTACGATGTGGGCGAGACGGAGATGCGCCATCACCTCGGCTTTCTCCCCGAGGAATCTCCGCTGTACGAGGAGATGACTCCGATTTCGTACCTCTCCTTTTTCGCGGACCTGTACGACGTCGACAGCGGCGTGGCCGAGCGGCGCATTCACGAGACGCTCGACGACCTCCAACTCGAACACCGTCACCGCCAACTCGGCGACATGTCCAAGGGGATGAAGCGGAAAGTCGCCATCGCGCGCTCGCTGATCAACGATCCCGACGTGTTGATCTACGACGAACCGGCCAGCGGGCTCGATCCGCTGACGACGAACTACATCATCGAGTTCACCGAGCGACTGGCCGAGGAAGGCAAGACGATCATTTTCAGCGCGCACAACCTCTTTCACGTCGAGTCGATCTGTGACCGGGTCGTGATCATGAACGAGGGACGGATCGTCGCCCGCGGCGATCTCGCCCAACTCCAGCAGGAGTACGGCGAGACGACGTATCACGTCTACACGACCGTCGAACTCCGGGACAGTATCCGCGAGAACGGCCGCTACCGGACCGTCGTCGAGAGCATGGACGCCGTCGACGAGGTCCGAGCGTCCGCACAGGAGGCCGGCGGGGAGGTGATCGATATCCGCACGGAGGAATCCAGCCTCGAAGAAGTGTTCCTGAACGTCGCCCAGTCTGGAACCGACGGCAGCCGCTACGTCGACGGGGAGGGGCCACAGTGAACCCGCGCAAACTGCTTCGAATCGCCCGCTGGGAGATCCAGAAAAACGCCGGCGGGCTGGATCGCCGAACCGTCGCTATCACCGTGGCCGTGATCGTACTCTTCGGAGCCGTCTCGCCGCTGATCGCCGGCGGCGTCGGACTGGAAGACGGGATCTATCGCGTCGGTGTCGACGAGGACAGCCAGTACTACGGCGTCGCCGAGAGCGATCCCAACTTCGAGATTGTCGCGGGTGCTGGCGAGCGCGAACTCCGAAACGGAGATATCGAACTGCTGATCGAGCGCGACGGCATCCGGATCGCAGACACGCGAAAGGGTTCGGCGGCCTTCTCGGAGTTCCGCGAGAGCGTCCAGACGTACAACAACGCACAACTGGCCGGTGAGGACAACCAGACGGCTGCCTTTCCGATCCAGGTGACCGTCTCGTTCCGCGAGCAGTCCGCCCCAGCCGATCAGGAGCCAACAGACAACGAGACGAGTGCCGACGAATCCGACGGGGAAAGCGGGAGCGGAGACGGCAGCACGGACGGCAACGGGAGCGGAAACGACAGCACGGACGGCAACGGGAGCGGAGACGGCAGCACGGACGGCAGTGACGGAACCGATGGATCGGACGGCGACACCGATGCGGATAGCAACGCAGTCGGTGGCGCGACACCCCCGCTCGGCGGCGACGAGATCAGCGGCTCGCCGGCCGACATCAACCCGCCGTTTCCCTTCCAGTCGCTGGTGCTCGCGTTTATCTTCGTCATTCCGCTGAACTTCCTGATTCAGGCCTACGGTTCGACGATGCTCTCGGAGCGACTCAACCGCCGCGGGGAACTCATGCTCGTCTCGCCGGTCTCTCGTCTCGATATCATCGGCGGGAAGACGCTGCCGTATTTCCTCGGCGCGATGGCCGTCGAGGGGGTAATCGCCGGCGCACTGTACTACATCGCCCAGGGCGGGTTCGGCGGACTCGTCTCGCTGTTTGCGGTCACGCCCATCGTTCTCCTGTTTCTGTCCGCGACGTTTCTCGGCGCGATGTTCGCCCGCTCGTTCAAGGAGCTGACTTTCGTTACGGTCACGATCACGGTCGTGTTGACGAGTTACGCCTTCGTCCCGGCGATTTTCACGGAGTCGGGTGCGATCGCGCTGATCTCACCGCTGACGCTGGTCGTCCGACAGCTACAGGGCGAGGCGATTGCGCTCTCCGCCGTTGCCTTTTCGACGCTGCCGCCGCTTCTGACCTCGATGCTCTTTTTCGGCCTCGGTTCGGGGCTGTACCGCGAGGAGGATCTCTTCAATCAGCGCTCGATCCCGGGGAAGATCCTCGACGCACTGG
>JBLGCM010000100.1:0-5931 GCA_047617345.1 Natronomonas sp.
CTCGGAAGCCGACACTACGAAGCGGACGGTGAAATAACAGCCCTACGTTTGTTATCAGACGGTCGTTGCTCGGAGAGAAGCCGCCCTCCGCGCTCTGGCAGGTCGACCCGTAGCGGGTCGGTCGATGACTACGTGGATATTCGTTCATCCTGATCCGGTACGCATGCCGAGTGCTGATACGACGGAACCTCGCGTGACAGTTTACGCAGAGAACATCGGGGCATCACCGAGACCCCAGCCGAGATTCCGCCGAGCGTTACCGTGCTGGCCGGCCGCAACGCGACGATGCGGACAAAGAGGCATCGAACCCAGACGCCAGAAACTCCCCGCGCTGCGGACCGACCTGAGCTCCGTCCGGTCAGAGATCGACATCCGGGAAGAGAGCGACTCCTAGCCGAAGCTTGAAATAACAAAATATACACCAGTTATAAAAGATGTGTTAAATGAATGATTTATAACCGAACCATAGACAGCCATACTCAGTTGAGCTGGCCCACGTCAAAGGGTGTGAAAATTCCAGTAGTATCTTTCTGCAAAATAGTTGGATGCCAATATATACTCATTTGAAAGTATGATACTGTACTTACAAATACTATATAGATGAAATCATCGTTTATCTTGTAATAGAGACAGCGTTCAGCAGTCGGATCAAGTTCAACTAGAGAGTCAATTCGGAGTCTCCGGTGGCTTCACTATATCATGGAATGTCAATTTCGGATAATATATTCGAGAGATAGACGATGAGACAGATATTGATATTTCGCTACGATCAGCGTGGGATCAGCCGAGATCACGATCCCAGTGATCACCGGGGAGAGATATCGAAGAGAAAAACCGGGACGGTTAACCTCCGGGCGAGTGTATCGGCGGATATGAGTGAGCGACAGCCAGTCGTCGTCGGCGCAGTCAGGACACCACAGGGAAAGCGGGGCGGCGTCTTCGCCGAAACCGGCAGCGAAGAACTCTCGGTGCCGCTTGTCGAGGAACTGATCGAACAGACCGGGATCGACCCGACGGCCGTCGACGACGTGCGGTGGGGGTGTGCGAAGCAGGTCAACGAACAGAGCAACAACATCGCCCGCGTCATCGCCATGCTCGCGCTGGACGAGTCCGTTCCGGGGACGACTATCGACCGCCTCTGTGCCTCCTCTGCCGAAGCGATCATGAGCGGCGCCGACCAAATTCGGGCTGGAACCCGCGACGTGATCGTCGCCGGGGGCGTCGAGAACATGTCCCGCAACGAACGACGCGAGGGGATCGGGTCGTACAAGGGAGTTGCAGAGCGCTACGACGTCGACGGGCTAGCGATGGGCCAGACCGCCGAGAAGGTCGCCCAACAGTTCGATATCCCGCGGGAGCGCCAGGACGAGTACGGCGCGCGAAGCCAGCAGCGGGCCTGTGCGGCCACGGAGGAAGGCAAGTTCGACGAGGAGATCGTCCCTATCGAAACCGACGAGGGCTCCGTCGAGGAAGACGAAGGACTCCGACCGGGGACGACCGCCGAGGGAATCAGCAAACTGCCGCCCGCCTTCGAGGAAGACGGGTCGGTGACCGCCGCGAACGCCTCGCAGATCTCTGACGGAGCGGCGGGGCTGATGATCACCTCCCGCGAGTTCGCCGAGAAACGGGGGCTCGAAATCATGGCGGCCATCGAGGGCCACAACGTCGCCGGGGTCGATCCGACGATCATGGGTATCGGCCCCGTGCCAGCGGTTCGCGGCATCTGGGAAGAGAACGGCCGTGACGCCGAGGACTACGATTTAGTCGAACTCAACGAAGCCTTTGCGAGCCAGACCTTGTACTGTCAGGACGAACTCGGCTTCGGCGACGACATGTACAACGTCAACGGCGGTGCAATCGCCATCGGCCACCCGCTTGGTGCCAGCGGGGCGCGTCTCCCCGTGACACTCATCCACGAACTGCAGCGCCGGGGCGGCGGCCTCGGTCTGTCGACGATGTGTGTCGGCTACGGCCAGGGAGCGGCTATCGAGTTCGCCGTCGAGTGAGGAGTTCAGCCCCATTCGTGAGTGTGGCGTCGTGGAGGTAATACTGGTCGAGTAGAACCAGTCAGATAGTACAGTATCCAATTCGGTCGAGCGACTCATCGGCGGGGATGACAGGTCGGAGCCCCCGGTTCGAGAGCACGAGACGGCCCCGAAACCGGACGGCAGAGCAGTCCTCGAGCGGGTCTCGCTTTTTATCCGAGGACGCCGAGAATTCCCAGCGCCCACCGGAGCAGTTCGGAAAGCGCGAACAGCGCCCCTTCGATCCGGGAGAGCACACGCTCGGTCCACAGCGCCGCGACGAGCAGAGCGGAGATAACCGCCAGCCACGCTAGCGTCTCGATGGCCGTGGCACTGATCGCCAGCGGACGGACGAGCGCGGCGACTCCCATGATCCCTGTGATGTTGTAGATGTTGCTGCCCACGACGTTACCGACTGAGACACCGAGACTACCGCGGCGCAGCGCCACCAGCGAGACGGCAAACTCGGGAGTCGAGGTACCCGCAGCCACGATAGTCCCGCCGATGACCCACTCGGAGATTCCCGCCCCGCGGGCGAGTTCCGAAGCCGCCAGCACCATGTAGTCGCCGCTCACCAACACGATTCCCAGCCCGCCGACCAGTAACACCGCGTCTCGGCCCCGAAAGGAGAGGTGTTCGGTCACCGACCGGGTGATCGTACTCTCGGTCGGCCCTTCTATCTGCATCTCACTCCGGTTCGTCTGGAGCAGATACGCCGTGTACGCGACGAACGACCCCACGAGAACCGCGCCTTCGAGCCGCCCAATCCGGAGATCGAGGACTGCGAGGCCGCCGATCAGGGTAGCAGCCAGCAGCGCGATCCCGTCACGATGAACGATAGATTCGGAGATCGGAACGACCTTCAACAGCGAGATCACGCCGAGAATGAACGCAATGTTGTAGATGTTCGAGCCGAGAACGTTCGCAACGGCGATATCGCCCAATCCAGCGAGTGCGGCGTCGACTGAAACCGTGAGTTCCGGCGTCGAAGTTCCCATCGCCACGATTGTGAGACCAATCGTGAGTTCTGAGAGATCGAATCGCTGGGCCAGTCGGATGACGGCATCGACCAGCAGACGCGCACCGATCCACAATCCGAGAACAGTGAGCGCGATCACGCCGATCTGAACGACCGGACTCGCTTGCACCATCGAGTGGAGACACAGACGGCGGTTAAATCAATCTTCGGTGTTTGTGTTGCGAAAGTCGGACAGCGCGGCTAGTTAGGCGTCCTCTTCGCGGATCTTGAACTTCTGGACCTTGCCGGTCGTCGTACGGGGCAGTTCCTCGACGAACTGGACCTCTCGCGGATGTTTGTACTCCGCGAGGTTATCGAGACAGTACTGTTTGATCTCTTCGGGGGTCACATCGGCGTCGGGCGTCGGGACGACGTACGCGACCGGGATCTCGCCGCGGCGGTCGTCCGGAATCCCGACGACTGCGGCGTCGGCGATTTCCGGGTGCTCGAAGAGGAGTTCCTCGACCTCGCGGGGATAGACGTTGTAGCCGCCGGTGACGATCATGTGTTTCTCCCGGTCGACGACGAAGAAAAAGTCGTCCTCGTCCCAGTAACAGACGTCGCCGGTGTGGAACCACGTCGTCCCGTCCTCCTCAGTGAACGCCTGCTCGTTGGCCTCGGGGAGGCCGGCGTAGCCTTTCATCACGTTCGGACCGGAGACGACGAGTTCGCCCGTGATCTCGTCCAGATCGGCCTCCTCTTCGTCGATAGGGCCTTCCTCGACGCGGGGCATCGTCTCGAAGTTCGGACCGACGACTTTCGCTTTGACGCCGTCGAGGGGCCGGCCAATCGAACCCTTCCGGCGGGCGTCGGGGGTGTTGGCGTGGGTAACCGGCGAGGTTTCGGTGAGGCCGTACCCTTCGTTGAGCTGGACGCCGTACAGCGCCTCGAACCGTTCGAGCACCTCGATTGGGAGACTGGAGCCGCCGGAGTTGACGAAGCGCAGCGACTCGAATTCGTACTCGTCGGCGTCGGGTTGGTTGATCATGTCGTTGAACATCGCCGGGACGCCGAACATGATCGTGATCCCCTCGTCTTCGATCAGGTCCATCACCGTCGGCGCGTCCCACTCGGGGATGGGATAGTAGGTCCCGCCGGCGTACATCGAGCCGTTCATCACGACGCTCATGCCGTAGATGTGAAACAGCGGCAAAACGCCCAGGAGTTTGTCGTCGGGCTGAATCTCGCCGGGCACCACGCCGGAGTTCGTCCGGGTGGTCCAACCGAGGTTGTGGTGGGTCAGGAGCACCCCCTTCGGCGTGCCCGTCGTCCCCGAAGTGTACGGCTGGACGGCGATATCGTCGCCCGCCCGATCGACGATATCGACAGTGTCGGAGGCGAGGAAGTCGTCGAACTCCGTCGCGCCCTCGACGCCGGCCCCGACACTGATGACCTCGTCGACATCGGTGTCGTCGAGCACGCCGAGCACTTCCGGGACGTTATCGGCCAGCGAGACGACTGCCTCGGCCCCGCTGTCGGCGAGCAGGTGGCTGATCTCTCGTGCTTTGTACTGTGGGTTCATCGGGACGACGACGCCGCCGGCCCGGAGAGTCCCGTAGAAGGCAGTCACAAACTGCGGGAGGTTCGGGAGGTAGATTCCCACCCGGTCGCCCTCCTCGATCCCGCTGTCGTGAAGCGCCTTGGCGAACTGCCCGGCGCGCGTCCAGAACTGGTCGTACGTGAGTGTGTCGCCGTCGTAGACGATGGCTGGCGAGTCCGGGTTTTCCTCGACAGTGTCGCCCACGTCTGTTACCAGATTCGTCATACGGTCGTTTACTCGTTACAAACCGTCAAAAGAATTGTGGCTCGGAGCTTCCAGCGGAAACTCAGTCGGTGGTCGCCGGGTTCTTCGCGCGTTCGGCATCGTAACCGACGACGTAGCGGGCGCGCAAGAGCAGACCGAAGATGGCCGCCGCGGCCGCGATCTGAGTCAGATAACCGACCGGGGCCGGTCCGAGCGACCCGAACATCGCGACCGCTCCGACCGCGAGATACAGCACTCGCATCGGGACCGAAAGGTCGTCGGCGCCGTCGAAGCCGATTGTCGCGACGATCAGTCCGACCGTCCCGCTGAGGACGAACACGAACGCCAGTGGCGTCGCGTCGAGGAAGTACACGTCCGACGTGCCGGTCGACCACTGGATCAGCGTGTTGTTCGCCACGAACGTAAAGGGAATGATGAATCCGGGTGCACCGAGCCGGAGTGCCTGCTTGCAGGAACTCAGGAAGTCCGAATCGGCGATCCGCGAGCCGACCGCGACCGAGATCGCCACCGGCGGCGTGATCGCCGACAGCATCGCGAAGTAGAAGACGAACATGTGTGTCGTCAACTGCGGGACGCCGAGTTCCGTGACCGAACTCGCGATCAGGAAGGCCACGAGGACGTACGCGGCCGGGGTCGGCATCCCGAGTCCGAAGATGATGCTGGCGATCATCGCGAGCACCAACACTAACGCGAGTCCGCCGGTGATCCCGAAGACGGACACGTCGGCGTACCCGATGATCTCGGCACCGAGACGGCCGGTGAGACCGCTGCTGTTCAGCAGTTCGATGATCATTCCCATGGCCGACAGGACGCCGACCAGCGGTGCCATCTCGGTCCCGCCCTGTTCGAGGCCACTCGCAGTCTGTCGGGCGATTGAGCCGGGTTCGATCTGGTCGTCACCGCCGAAGTCCGTCCGTCGCCAGAGGTTGCGGACGATCATCGTCACCAACAGTGTGGCGATGGTGTACAGCCCTGCGGTCATCGGCGTGTAGCCAGCGATGACCAGGGTGTACAACAACACGGCCAGCGGCGGCGCGAACGAGGCCCCCTGTTTCAGCACGCGCCAGTCGAACGCGGAGAGGTTGTCGGTCGTCCAGCCGGGTTTGAGGATCGTGAAGTGAATC
>JBLGCM010000101.1:0-5921 GCA_047617345.1 Natronomonas sp.
CAGTTCGGCCTCCGAGGGCGAAGACAGCGCAGACAGAAGCGAATCGATTCCCTCCCACCCGCCGGCTTCGGTGACGACCCGGACATCGACGCCGTGTTCGACTAACAGCGTGTGCGCGAAAAACTGCCGGAGCATCGTCGGTGTTATGTCCTTGACGCCGGGCAGATCCGCCTCGGTTCGTGCACGCTCTGACACCTCCGAAACGAGCATCTGAATTCGGCGCTCGCTCACGTCGATCACCGGCTCGGCATTCCCGATATCGTTCGACCGGACGTACTGCCAGAACTCGTGTGCCACCTCCGAAAACAACGGAACTGACCGCTGTCCACCGCCAGCTTCTCGGACCGTCAGTACGTACCGAAGCCCCGACTGCTCGCCGCGGTCGATGACATCGTCGGGTCTGATACGGGGAATCTCGCCGGCGCGAACCCCCGCCTCACCGGCCAGCCGAACCACGAGTTCCTCCCGGTGTGTCCGACACGCGCGGCGAAACTGTTCGTACCCCCGGACGGTCAGCCGTGGCGTCCCCTCGACGAGCATTTCGATTCTACCGAATACCGCGAAATACAAAAAGCTGATCAACCGGTAGGAAACGGATCTGCGCTCGAATCAGCGGACTCATATTTCAACGAACGGGAATCGTGTTTCGGGATTTTAGAGAGATGCGAAAGCATGCGAATACGCAGACGGAAGGCCCCGCTCACCGTGTCAGTCGTACTGAGTCGCCGATTCGATCTCACCGATCACTTCGGGGTTACGGAGCGCGCTCGTGTCTCCGAGTTCGTTGCCGTGTGCGATGTCGGTCAACAGCCGGCGCATGATCTTCCCAGAGCTGGTTTTCGGGAGTTCCGGCGTGAAAATAATCCGATCCAGTCGTGCAAAGGGGCCGATTTCTCGCTCAATCTCGTGGTTGATCGCCTCCCGTAGGGTCGGTTCGTCGGGGGAGTCGGTGTCGGGATTTACGAACGCGTAGATTCCCTGATCGTTCTCGTCATAGCCGCTGACGACTGCCGCTTCGGCGATTTCGTCGATACCGATCATGAGCGATTCGAGTTCCACCGTCCCGTAGCGGCGACCGGAGACGTTGATCACGTCGTCGACCCGACCGAGGATGGTGATGTACTCCTCGTCGACGACAGCGCCGTCACCGGTCATGTACGTCCACTCGGCCTCCGGGAGAACGCCGCTCGTCCGGCCCCATCTGGACTCCTCGGAGAGTTCCCGGGGCATGCCGGGCCAGGGCGTCTCGATAGCGAGATATCCGCCGGTGTTCTCTTCGACTTCAGTTCCCGTTTCGTCGACGACGGCCGCCTCGACCCCTGGCAGCGGCGGCCCTGCGCTGCCGGGTCTCATCTCGTCGACGCCGGGAATCGTCGTGATCAGGTGGCCGCCGGTTTCGGTCTGCCACCACGTATCGACCACCGGACAGGACTCGCCGCCGATCTGCTCGTACAGCCACCACCACGCCTCCGGGTTGATCGGTTCGCCGACTGTCCCGAGCAGGCGCAGGCTGGACAGATCGTATCTCGACGGGTACTCCTCACCCCACCTCATGAACGTACGGATAGCTGTTGGGGAGGTATAGAGAATGTCGACGGCGTGTTTCTCGACGAGTTCCCAGAGCTTCGACTTCGGCGGTTGATCCGCTTCTCCCTCCCGCAACAGGACGGTCGTTCCCAGCGCAAGCGGGCCGTAGACGATGTAGGAGTGCCCCGTGATCCAGCCGAGATCGGCGGTACAGAGATAGGTGTCGCTCGGTTCGATGTCGAGGACGGCGTGGCTCGTCCACGCGGTGTGAGCGAGATAGCCGCCGGTCGTGTGTGTGACTCGTTTCGGCTCGCCGGTCGTCCCCGAGGTGTAGATCAAAAACAGTTCGTCAGTCGCCTGCCGGGAGACCGGTTCGACCGTCTCGCCGCGGTGGTCGGCCAGGATCCGACGGTACTGATGGTCGTCGTCGCCGAGCGTGTACTCGTGGTGCGCACCGAGTCGGTCCACGACGACTGTCGTCACCTCCTGATCGAGCCCCGCCTGGACGGTCTCCGCGCGGTTGGTCAGCGAGACGGCGTCGCCGCGCCGGTAGTACCCGTCGCTGACGACGAGATACGACGAGCCCGATTCAGCCATCCGCGTCGCGAGCGCCTCACCGGAGAAGCCGGCGTAGACGACCGCGTGGACGGCGCCGATCCGGGCGCAGGCGAGCATCGCCACGGGGAGTTCGGGAATCACCGGCATGTGCAGCGTGACGACGTCGCCCGCTTCGACGCCTAACTCCCGGAGTCCGGCGGCGAAGGCGTTCACCTTCCGGGAGAGTTCGAGGTAGGTCTCGGTCCGCGTTTCGCCGAGTTGCCCCTCCCAGACCAGCGCGCGCTGGTTTTTGCGACTGTCGAGGTGTCGGTCGAGACAGTTCGCCGCCGCGTTGAGCCGACCGCCGGGGAACCAGTCGCCCGCCTCCTCGTCGAACACCGTTCGGTAGGGCTGGTCCCACGTCAGGAGGTCGCCCGCCATCTCCCAGGCGTCGACGCCGTCCTCGGTGAACCGCTCCAGTTGGGCAGGCGCGACGTTTGCCTGTTCGACGAAAGACCGCGGTGGAGCGATCCGCTCCGTCGACAGCTCCCCGGTTTCAAGCTCGAACTCGTCGCCGCCAAGCATCTGTCTGTATCGGGAATTCCGGCTTCCGCTGTATAAGCGTTGGCACCAAGTAAACAATTCACAGCGTCCGGCGTCGCGGAACCACCTCGAAATGGGTCCGCGGCAGTTTTCCTTCGCGAGCCCCGACTGACGACCGATGATTACGCTGAGTTCGGATTTCGGCTCGCCGTATCCGGGGGCGATGAAAGGCGTCATCAGCCAGTGGACGGACACACGTCTGATCGACGTGAGCCACGATCTCCCGAGACAGGATCTCAGGCAGAGCGCCTTCTGGCTGCGCGAGACGCTGCCGTATTTCCCGCCGGCGGTCCATCTCGCGGTGATCGATCCCGGCGTCGGCACCGACCGCGACGCGGTCGTAATTCGCGCCGGCGAGCACGCGCTCGTCGGCCCCGACAACGGCGTCCTGCTTCCGGTGGCGCGTGCGCTGGGCGGCGAACACGTCGAGATTTTTCGCGTCGAGACGCGGGACGAATCCGTCGAGGGGACCGACCGCACGGCGTGGCCACCGCGCCTCGCGAGTTCGACCTTCCACGGCCGAGACGTGTTCGCACCCGCGGCCGCCCGTGTTCACGAGATCGGTATCGATTCGCTCGACGAGGACGAAGGGCTGAGCCGACTCGACGAATACGAATCGATTTGGTTTCCCGAACCTGTCGTCTCGGAGACCGCAGCAACCGGGACGGTTCTCGCCGTCGACGACTTCGGTAACGCCATCACGAATATTCCGGGCTCGTTCGTCGAGGGGGCCTTCGGCGGTGAGATCCGAACCAACGACACCACTGTCGCACTTCGGCGGTCCTACGCGCGGGTCGATCACGGCGACCCGCTCGTCACCGTCGGCAGTCACGGCAACGTCGAACTGGCGGTCAATCGGGGCCGAGGCGACGAGGCGTTCGGGGTGGCCGCCGGCGAGGATGTCCACCTCTCGCTGGGGGTGTGAGTCTCGTGCTCGTGAGATACTCGCGGAAACCATAATGATTAATAGTCTACGTCGATTCTACCCGGTTGCATGTACGAGATCATGTGCGAAAGTTGCGGCAAGATCGGATTCCATCCTTCGCGGGTCGCGGCGGAATCCCGAGCAGAGACACACATTGACGACACCGGTCACGACTGCTCGATTGTGGAGATGGGCGACGTATAAGGTCTCGTTTTTCGTCTCTCGTGAGTGATTTTCGGCTCGACCGACCGGCGATAGTCCCGACTCGTCGGTCTGTAGAAGCGAGTTGTCAGGCGGTTAGAGCCGACTCCGAGCACCGGCAACGACGAGCGGCAGCGTGATCGTCGCGTCGGCGTAGACGGAAACGTTTCGAGCGGACGTTTCGAGTTTCCCCCACGAGCGGGCCTCGTCGAGCGTCGCGCCAGAGAGACCGCCGGTCTGGGGCGGGTCCATCGTCAACTGGACGGCGTAGTCGTAAGCCCCGGGAACGACGAGCATCGTCTGGAGGACGTAGTTTTTCGGCACGCCGCCGCCGACGATCATCGCACCGGCTTTCTCGGCCTCGTAGGCCACGTCGTTGAGTCCCGTCATGTCCGCGAGCGCGTCCAGCGAGAACTCCGAGGTCTGGCTGTACATCCACGCCTGGAGACCGAGCACCGAGTCCTGGACCGCAGGACAGTAGATTGGCACGTCGTTCTCGTGGGCCGCGGCGGCGATGCCGGCGTCCTCGTCGATATCCTCGCTGTCGTTGATCTCGCTGTTGGCCTTGCCGAGCACTTCGGTAAACCGCTGGATGCTAACGACTCCCTCCGCTTCGAGGGGAGGGAACACCTCACCTCGGAGGTGCTCCTCGAACAGCGCGAAGTGCTCCTGGGGGAGATAGACGTTGTAGATCCGGTCGACGCCCTCGTCGCGGAGTTGCTCGTCGTACTCCGTCGTCTCGGTCGGCGTCTCGCCGAGTTCGCCGTGGTGGTGCTTGCCGCCGATGGCCTCGATGGTGTCGTGGGTGAGGTTCGCCCCGGTCGTCACTAAGGCGTCGACGTGACCGTCACGGATGAGGTCAGCGACGATCTGACGCATCCCGGCGGGGACCATCGCGCCCGCCAGCCCGAAGACGTTCGTCACGTCCTCGGAGAGCATCTCGGCATAGACATCGACGGCCTCGTTGATCTGAGCCGCGCCGATGCCGGCGTGGCCGTACTGGTCGATCAGTTCGGAGACGGTCATCTCGCCATCGATCTGAGCGTGACCAATCGGATCGTGTGCGAACTCCTCGCGATTGGGCATCTCGTCGGAACCGTGGTCAGTCATTGTCTGTTTGTGTCCGGTCCGGAGGTTTCAACTACTCGATTGCGGTCCCACAGCCGCGGTTCGGTCGGCAGTCACAACCCCGTGGGGTGATCGACGAACGTCGTCTCGATACCCCACTCGTCAACGAGTTCCTGCAGCGAGCGAACGCCGAAAGTCTCCGTCGCGTAGTGGCCGCCGAGGACGACGTTGATCTCCGACTCGCGGGCCTCGTGATACACGCTCTGCTTGCCTTCGCCCGTGATGAACACATCAGCGTCGGCCTCGATGGCCTCGTCCAGCCAGTCGACGCCGCTGCCGGTGACGATAGCCACGTCCCGAATTTTCGAGGGTCCGAAATCAAGGGCTCGAACGGTGCCCTCGCCGGTCGCCAGTTCCGCCGAGAGCGTCTCCACGAGATCGGGAATCGCCCGTGAGTCCGCAAACCGGCCCTGCTGACCGATGTACTCGCCGCCGTGAACCCCGAAGGGCTCGCGGTCACCCAGTTCGATCAGGTCGGCGATGCCCGCAGCGTTTCCCAGTTTCTGGTGACCGTCCAGCGGGAGGTGACCAGCGTACAGCGCGAGATCGTTCTCGATTGCGGCGCTAATCCGGTCGTACTGACGGTCGGTGACGCGCTCGATACCGCCCCACGAGATCCCGTGGTGAGTAACGAGCACGTCGGCATCCCGGTCGGCGGCGGCCTCGATGGTCTCGACGGCCGCGTCGACAGCGAAGGCCGCCCGTTCGACCTGCTGGTCGCCCGGCCCGATCTGCAACCCATTTGCGCTGGCGTCTGCGCTCGCGTAGGCATCGACGTCCAGCCGCTTATCGAGCCGGTCGGCAAATTTCTGACAGTCCATATCCGTCCATCGACTGGGACACACGTAGGCGTTCCCCCTCAGTCGTCCATGATCTCCAGCAAGCGGTCGAACGCCCGCTGCTCGCGCGACCCGCCACAGCGCTCGACGACCGACTCGAAGAAGTCGATTCGCTCGCGCAACTCCGCGGAGTCGTAGCCCTCGACATCGAGCCGCGACGC
>JBLGCM010000102.1:0-5911 GCA_047617345.1 Natronomonas sp.
CCCGCCTCGAACTCCCCTTCGATCCGGTTGCCGGTGCCGTACTCCTTGGCCGATTTGCGCACGATCAGGTACGGCCGATCGGCGGCGACACTCGTCGCGGCGGCGAGGGGGACGGCCCCAAGAGCGACGCCGGCCAGTTTCCCGTCGACGCGCTCGGCGAAGGCAGCCGCAATCGCGTCGAGACAGGCCGGATCGGTCTCGAAGACGTACTTGTCGACGTAGTAGCTGCTCGTCCCGCCGTGGGAGAGCTCGAACTCGCCGAACCGTATCGCGTCGGCATCGCGCAACAGATCGATCAACGACTGCGTGTCCATATTGCGGCGGTAGCCCCGCGATTCCTTGGCTCTGCCGATTCTGGGCCGGAGTTTTCGCTTTGTTAGCGGCCCGCGTTTCAACTGAGACGAACGACCAGAAAACCCCCGCGTGCTCGTGTCACAGGCCACCGCGGTGGGGCTGAACGGGAGGCTCTCGACTCGGGGGCTTGCTGCGCGCACTTCGCGTGCTCGCCGCGCCCGCATTCGTCGAGAGCCTCGCGACTTTCTCCTCTGAAAACGAGCCTTACTGACCGACTCACGCCACACTCCTCGTCAGTCTCTCCGACCGCCACCCCCCTCCCGAACGCAACCACTATTGGTCCGGGGTTCACAACTCAACCCGAATGGAGGAATTCGGATCGAGCGGTGTACGCGGCGTTGCACTGGAAACGCTCACGCCGGAGTACGCGCTCGACCTCGCCGGGGCGGCGGGCAGCGTCTTCGCCGAGGAACACGACCGCGTCGCGCTCGGCCGGGACACGCGCGAGACCGGGGGGATGCTCGCGGATGCCGTCGCGAGCGGACTCGCGAGCGTCGGCCACCGCGTCGACCGACTCGGCGTCGTCCCGACGCCGGGCCTGCAGGCCTACTGCGAGCGCGAGGGGGTGCCGGGCGTGATGGTTACGGCCTCGCACAATCCGCCGGAGTTCAACGGGATCAAACTCTGCGGAAGCAACGGCGTCGAACTGACCAGAGATGTCCTCGAAGCGGTCGAACAGCGCTTTCACGACGGCTACGAGACCGTCGACTGGCGGGAGAGCGGCCGCTCCGACCACGTCGACGGGGCGAACCGCGCCTACCACGACCAACTGCTCGCGGCGGTCGACCGCAGCAGAATTGCCGACGCGAACCTGACCGTCGCGCTCGACCCCGCCCACGGTGCCGGCGCGCTCACCAGTCCGCAGTTTTTCCGCGATCTGGGCTGTCGCGTCCTGACGGTCAACGGCCAGCCCGACGGCCGGTTTCCGGGCCGAGACCCCGAACCCGTCAAGGAACACCTCGGCGACCTCGAAGCGCTCGTCGCCGCGAGCGACGCCGACCTCGGCATCGCACACGACGGCGACGCGGACCGGGCGATGATCGTCGACGAAACTGGCACCCTTGCCGAAGGCGATGCCGTCCTCGCAGCACTCGCCGCGACCCAACTTGAGTCCGGTGACACGGTCGTCTCGGCGGTCAACTGCTCGCAGCGACTCGTCGATGTCGTCGACGAGGCCGGCGCAAACCTTCATCTCACCCCAATCGGCAGCACGTACCTCATCACGGCGATCACCGAGTTACAGGCGAGCAACGAGCGCGTGCCCGTCGCGGGCGAAGGCAACGGCGGGATCATGTTCCCCGGCTATCGGGTCGCCCGTGACGGCGCGTATACGGCCGCGAAGTTTTGCGAACTGCTCGCCGACCAGCCCGCCACCGCGGTGCTAGAACCATACGGCGGCTATCACCAGTCCCGTGCGAACATCGCCTACGAGACCGGCGCCGAGCGGGCGACGATGGTCGATGCCATCGAGCAGTACGCCGCGGCAGCCGATGTCGAAGCGGACACCATCGACGGCTACCGGCTCGATTACGGCGACGCGTGGGTACTCGCACGGCCCAGCGGGACCGAACCGGTGATTCGGGTCTACGCGGAAGCCCGCGAGTCAGCGCGGGCTCAATCGCTGCTCGATGGAATGATCGAGGCGATCCAGGGGGCCTGAGGGCCGTGTCGGTCAACCGCGGCGAACGGGTCGGCCCGTCGAGAAATC
Source organism: Natronomonas sp. (assembly GCA_047617345.1). Classification (GTDB taxonomy): domain Archaea; phylum Halobacteriota; class Halobacteria; order Halobacteriales; family Haloarculaceae; genus Halovenus. The sequence continues at coordinate 2,063 of JBLGCM010000102.1, forward strand.
ACTCGATCTCCAGTTGCCCCCCGGTGGCGTCGTCTTCGCCGTCGGTCTCGTCCCACTCGATCTCGAACTCGACGCTCAGTTCTCCCGGCTGACCCGTCGGTCCTTCCCGCTCGGCTTTGACCTCGAAAGTCGGGCGCGCTGGCGGGTCCAGTGATACCGACTCGCTCCCGGCTTTCAGGCTAATCGCGTCCCCGGCCTCGAGATTTTCCGCGACTTTCCGAAGGTGCGATGCGATTGCGTCTCTGCTCTGGTCGCTCTCCGACTCGAACAGTACTTCCTCTGGCATACAGCGCACTACGCCGTCTATCGGAATAAATACGACCCCCGAATACGATTGTGCCGGGAATGTGATCCGTTGCCACTCGACGACCACGCTCAGACGACACCCAGAATATTTTTGTGAACGAGCGGTAATCCCCGTGTATGGTTTCCGCTCCTCGCAGGCTGCTGTTCGCCCGCGAACAACCGCTTCTGTGGGGATTTCGATTCTTCTCGCTGTAGAGATGGTGAAGCCGACCGAAATCCGGGTGAAATCCGGCGTGGTCGGTGAAACCGTCCGCCTGCGAGTGAGAACCGTTAACTGACTAACCCGCGGTGTATTCACCAACAAGCCATGCAACTCCCCGAAGCACAGGTCGCGGTGTTGAAAACCGCTGACGCCGACGCTGATCGCCCGATAACTGAACTCGCCGAGGAGGCAGGTCTCAAAGTCGAGACTGCCACCGGTGCAGCCCTCGCACTCGAAGAAGAGGGATTGGTCTCCATCACGGAACGCGACGAGAAGACGGCGACGCTCACCGAGGAGGGCCGCGAGTACGTCACACGCGGCCTGCCCGAACTCCGCCTCTACAAGGCCGCGCTGGCGGCCGGTGCCGATGAGACCTCCGTCTCGCTGGGTCAACTGCTCGGTGACGCCGGCCTCGACGGCTCCGCCGTCGACATCGCCCTCGCGAATTTCGCCCGGAAAGGCTACGGCGCCGTCGACAGCGGCGACGTCTCCGCCGACCCCGACGCACAGCCAGACGCCGACGAGGAACTGCGCGCGCTCGAAACGCTCGATGCTGACGGAACCGTCGACGATGCCGACCTCCTCGACCAACTCGAACGCCGCGGACTGATCGATCGACAGGAATCGACGACCCGACTCGTCTCCGTCTCGCAGGACGGCGTGACGGCGCTAATGGAAGGCGTCGAAGTCACCGAAACGGTCGGACAGATCACCCCGGAACTCATCACCAGCGGCGAGTGGGAGACGGTCGAATTCGCCGAGTACAACGTCGAAGCCGAGGCCGAGGAGCCGTCACACGGCAAAGAACACATCCTCCGACAGACCGCGAACCGCGTGAAGGACGTGCTCGTTGGCATGGGATTTCAGGAGATGGAGGGCCCTCACGTCGACGCCCAGTTCTGGATCAACGACTGCCTCTTTATGCCTCAGGACCACCCCGCCCGAACCCACTGGGACCAGTTCGATCTCGAATCCCCCGACGAGATCCGAGACCTCCCAGATGACCTCGTGGAGCGAGTTCGGTCGGCACATCTCGACGGCGTCGGCGAAGACGGCGAAGGCTATCACTCCCCGTGGGAGGAAAGCGTCGCCCGATCACTCGACCTCCGGGGACACACCACTTCGCTGTCGATGCGGCACCTCTCCGGGTTCGCGAAAGGCGACCTCGAACCGCCGGAGCGGTACTTCAGCGTCGAGAAAGTCTACCGCAACGATACCCTCGATCCGACGCACCTGCTTGAGTTTTTCCAGATCGAGGGCTGGGTGCTCGCCGAGGATCTCTCCGCGCGGGATCTGATGGGCACCTTCACCGAGTTCTACGAGCAGTTCGGCATCACTGATCTCGACTTCAAACCACACTACAATCCCTACACCGAGCCGTCTTTCGAGCTATTCGGCACCCATCCCGAAACCGGCGAAATCGTCGAGGTCGGCAACTCCGGGATCTTCCGAGCTGAGGTGCTGGAACCGCTGGGCGTGGAGGCTGACGTGATGGCGTGGGGACTCTCATTAGAACGACTACTCATGCTCATGTACGGATTCGAGGATATCCGCGACGTGCACGGGACGCTGTGTGATCTCGAACTGCTGCGGGACGTGGAGGTGGTGTACTGATGCCCGTCGTCGATGTCGACCCCGACGAACTCCGCCAGCTAGTCGGCACGGACAAAGGCGACGACCAGCTTCGTGAGGACCTGTTCGCCTTGGGACTCGAATTCGAGGGCTGGACCGAAGACGACGAGTTCCAACTGGAGTTCGCGCCGGACCGTCTCGACCGGCTTTCCGTCGAGGGAATCGCCCGCTCGCTGCGGTATCAGTACGGCACCGACCGCGGTGTCTACGTGCCGAACACGAACGACGCCGAGTGGACCATCGAGGTCGACGGCCCGCCCGCACAGCGTCCGTACGTGACGGGTGCGGTCGTCCGCGGACTGGAGTTCGGCGAGGAGAGTCTGGAGTCGCTGATCCAGATTCAGGAGAAACTCCACGCGACGATGGGTCGCCAGCGCGCGAAAGGCGCAATCGGCGTCCACGACCTCGTCGCGCTGAAAGGCAGGGGTGGTGCCGACGGCGAGAAGGCGATCCGCTACACGTCGATGGACCCCGACGAGGAGCGTTTCGTTCCGCTGGAAAGCGACGAGGGCATGACGCCGCGGGAGGTGACCGAATCCCATCACATGGGCTCGCAGTACGCCGATCTCGTCGAAGACTTCGAGAAGTATCCCGCGATCTACGACGACATCGGCCTGTTCTCGTTCCCGCCGGTGATCAACGGCCGCCGAACCGAGGTCTCCGAAGACTCTCGGGATCTGCTCATCGAGATGACCGGCACCGACCAGTGGACGGTCGATCACATGTGTAATATCGTCTGCTACGCGCTATCGGCCCGCGGCGGCACTGTCGAACGGGTCGACGTCGAGTATGCCGACGACACACACGGCGAGTACGCCGGCCGTCGGCTGGAACGCCCGGACTTCTCGGTCAAGACGAAGACCGTTGCCCACGAACGAATCGAGAGCATCATCGGGGTCGACCTCGACAGCGGCACCGTCCTCGATTGTCTCGAACGCGCCGGACTCGACGGTGAGTTCGACAACGGCAGCTACGAGGTGGAGATTCCGCCCTACCGCGTCGACGTGTTGCATCCGCTTGACGTGATCGACGATATCGGCCGAGCCTACGGCTTCAACGACTTAGAGCCGACCTATCCCGACGTGTCGACCGTCGGCGGCCGCCACGAGCGCTCGCGACTCGAAGACGCCGCGCGAGATGCGCTGGTCGGCCTCGGCTTCGAGGATCTGCTGAACTTTCACATGATCTCGACTGAAGAGAACTTCGACCGACTCGGTATCGAACCCGGTACGGACGTGCTGGGCGGCGGTGAGCCCGTGACGATCCGCGAACCCTACAGCGAGGCCTACCAGATTCTTCGCACGTGGGCACTTCCGTCACTGCTGCTCGTCTTGGAGAACAACACCCACCGCGAGTACCCGCAGCATCTCTCGGAAATCGGGCTCGCAGCGCAACTGGACGACAGCGAGAACACGGGCGTTGCCGAACACCAGACCGTCGCGGCCGTGCTCGCCGACACTGAGGCCTCTTACGAGAACGCCCGCGGTCGCCTGCAAGCGCTCGCCGGAGCCTTCGACGTCGAACTAGAGACGCCGGCGACCGAGCATCCGACCTTCATCCCGGGTCGGACCGCCGAGGTCGTCTTCAACGGCGAGTCCGTGGGCGTGATCGGCGAAGTCCATCCGAGGGTGCTCGTCGAACACGATCTGGAGTTGCCGGTCGCGGCCTTCGAGTTCCGTCTAGACGCGCTGCAGTAACCGCGAGCAATC
>JBLGCM010000103.1:0-5889 GCA_047617345.1 Natronomonas sp.
ACTCTGTCTGTCGGTGGGGGAGAGGGAACCGCTTAAGTCGCCGTGTGTCCCAGTTACGAGTATGTATTGTCGACGTACCCGCCTGGGGGGGAGAGTCCGATGAGTCTCCAGTCGCCGGTCGGGTCGGATCACCAACTCGCGCGCTTGCTCCAGATCGGTGCCGTGCTCGAAGAGGTCGTCGAGGCGCGGGCTGCCAAACACTGCGAGTCCGACGCAATCGACGACGAGGTTCGCGCCATGCTCGAAGACGCGGCCGGGGAGTCCGAACGGCACCGCGAGCGTCTCGACGACGTGATCGACGAACTCGATGCCGATACGATCCCGTTCGACGAGATTCAGCCGCTGGTCGAACAGCAGTACGAAGCCGATCAGGACTTCGATGGCGTGCTCTACGACCAACTCTGCAACGAAGAGACAGCCTACAAGTTCTACGACGATCTGATCGAAGCAATCGAACAGTCGGACGCGACCTTCAGCATCGACCGCGACCGTCTGCTCGGGATCCTCCGAGAGATCCGGGACGAAGAGGAGGCGGGCGTCGAAGAAGTGACGGCACTCATGGAACGGAACAAATGATAGGGCGTGTTACTGCGGTCGTCGAGGTCGAACAGCGTCGTCCGATCACAGCCGAGCGCGCGGGAACGGTCTGCAGAGTGGAACAATGAATACGGCAAATCAGTATCTCAAGGCGATCTATCTGGTTCAGGAGGTCGAAAACGGCCCGGCATCGACCGGTTCGATTGCGGAGATGCTCGACGTGAGCCCGGCCAGCGCGAACGAAATGATCGGAAAACTCGAAACCCAGGAACTCTGCTCACACGAGAAGTACAAAGGCGTCGAGTTGACCGAGGAAGGAATCGTCCGCGCCCGGGACGCCCTCCAGAACTACTGCATCATCGAGCGCTTTCTCGTCGAAGTGCTCGAAGTCGAGGATTTCCGAGCGGAGGCGCGCCAACTCGAACCGGTCATCGACGAGACGGTCGCCGAACGGCTGGATACGATCATCGACCGCGAATCACAGTGCCCGGACTGTTTCGACGCCGAATCGGATGTCTGTGCGCTGCTAGAGTGCGACGCTGCCGACTGAGCTCCGAACAGGACCGCCCGTGGCATAGCTACCGGTTCCAGCATTGAACCTGTACGAGATGTCTACAACTGAGCAACAGCATGTCGAGATACGTTTGTATTAATCCTCCCGTCATCGCAGCGGGGCCGGCCGCCCTGTCTGCGTTTCCGCTGGTCGTCTACGGCGTCATGCGGTTCGCGAGTCGGTGCAAAGAGACGGGGCGACCCGAACCGCCGGAGACGAACGGATCCCGGTGAACTGCCCTCGGCGGAAACGCCGATAATTGCGGGCAATCGAAGGATTCAATCGCCCGAGTACCGACGAACGAACAATGACAGCCACCGGTTCTCCGGTCCGTCGGCTCGCCGACTGGGAACACAGTCGGCTCGAAGCACTCGCCGAGGAACACGGCACGCCGCTTTACGTGCTCGATCCCGCTCGCGTTCGGGCGAACTACCAGCGGTTCGCGTCGGCGTTTCCCGATGCCCACGTCATGTACGCCGCGAAGGCACACACCGGACGTGCAGTGCTTTCGACGCTGCTCGATGCCGGCGCAGACATCGAGTGCGCGGCCCGCGGCGAACTCGAGCGGGCAATCGCCGCTGGCGCGGATCCGAACACGCTCCAGTACACCGCAGTCAACCCTCCCCAGGCCGACGTGGAGTACGCCGCCGAACTGGGCGCGGACAATCCGGGCCTGACCGTCACCGCCGGCGCGCGGGACACCTTCGACCGACTGGAATCGGCGGGCTACGACGGCCGCGTCGCCATCAGAGTCAACCCCGGAATCGGCACCGGCCACCACGAGAAAGTCGCCACCGGCAAGGACGCGAAGTTCGGGATTCCGAAAGCGGAGGTGGCCGAACTGGCCGAGGATCTGCGCGAGCGGTTCGAGCTCGTCGGAGTTCATGCCCACGTGGGCAGCGGCGTGTTACACGACGACTTGGACGATCACTGTCGAGCCATCGAGACCGTCGCCGAGGTCGCGCGCGAGGTCGGAAACCTCGAATTCATGGACATCGGAGGGGGGTTCGGCGTTCCGTACCGCGAGGACGAGCAACCGCTGGATATGTCCGTCGTCGGCGAGCGAGTTCGAGAGGCGGTCGGCGACCTCGACGCTCACCTGGCGCTGGAACCCGGCCGATACGTCGTCGCCGATGCGGAACTCATCTTGACGCGAGTGAATACGATCAAGGAGACGGACACGGCGACTGTCGTCGGCGTCGATGCGTCGCTGGCGACGCTGATCCGGCCGGCGATGTTCGACTCCTACCATCCGATCAGGAATATCACTGCGCCCAATCGGAGGACAGAACCGGTCTCGGTCGGCGGGCCCTGCTGTACGAGCGCAGACGTCTTTTGTACTGATCGCCCGATTGCACGGCCACAACGGGAGGATCTGCTCGCCATCGGCAACGCCGGTGCGTACGGCTACGAACTCGCGAACCAGTTCCACTCACAGCCCCGTCCCGCCGAAGTGGCACTCGACGGCGACGACGAGCGTGTCGTCCGTGAGCGCGAGACGCTCGAAGACGTGACTCGCGCCGAAACCGGATTCGACTCGTAGCGGCGGGCGGCAATCAGTTCGTTCGGATTTTTATACCCAGGGTGCCAAGCCCGACTATGAGCCGTCTCCCTGACATCGTGATCATGCCAGTCGACAACGACAGCGAGTACGTCAAACACGTGTACCTGGTCATTTTGGCCTGGACGTTCCTCGTCATCCTCGCCGGCATCGGGCTCGCACTCGTTGCGCTGTATGCGTGACTCGACTGCCGGATGAGCTTCCAACTCGACGCCTTTCACAGCGAAGCCGTCTCGATCCCCTCCCACGAGGACGTGACGGCGATGCGGGAGTTGCTCGTCGAGACGCTGGACTCGGCGGGACACGACCCCGAAATCGACGAGGCGGGCAACGTCCTCGCACACAGGGGATCGGGCGAGCAGTTAGTGTTGAACACACACATCGACACCGTTCCGCCGCATATCCCGCACGAACGGGACGGTGACGTCGTCCGCGGACGTGGTGCGTGCGACGCGAAGGGGCCGCTCGCGGCCTTTCTCGATGCCTTTCTCCGCGCGGAGATCGACGGACAGCTTACGCTCGCCGTGACACCTAACGAGGAGACGACCCAGACCGGCGGCGCTCATCTCGGCCAGCGACTCGACGCCGACGGCTATATTGTCGGCGAACCGACCGATCTGGACGCGTGCATCGCCGCCCGCGGCCAGTTCGAGGGCGAGGTAGTAATCCGCGGCGAGAGCGGCCACGCCAGCGACCCCTCGAACGGCGAGAACGCTATCCGCGCGGCGGCACCGATTTTGCAAGCGCTGGCATCGTACGACGAGGAGCGCGGGCCGGGCGCGCACGAGCTGCTCGGCCCGCCGACGCTCACTCCGTCGGTGATCGAGGGCGGGGAGGCGATCAACCAGATTCCCGGCGAGTGCACAGTTCGGTTCGACCGCCGGACGGTTCCACCCGAAACGGTCGAGGGGTTTCTCGACGGACTGCGAGCGCACCTTGCCGGTCGGCTCCCGGAGAATTACGATTTGGACGTGGGACTCGTCCGTCCGGGCATGCCCGCGCCGGAGGCGTTCGCGACCGATGCCGGCGACCCGCTAGTTGAAGCGCTGGCGGACGCGAGCGGCGGCGAATGTCGGCCGTTCGGTGCCGCGACGGAGGCCTCGTATTTCGCCGACGGCGCGCCGGTCGTCGTCTTCGGGCCGGGTGTCCTCGCCGACGAGGAGGGACCGGTCGCGCACGCCGACCGCGAGTACGTCCGCCGCTCCGACCTCGAGGCCGCGGCCCGGGCGGTTCGAGAGGCTGTCGAGCAGGTGCTGAGAACGGACTGACGAGAGCTGCTCTGGAGAGCCCAAATCGGCCGGCTTTTTATGACGCACGTCCCATCTTGGACCATGAGCCACGAGCAACTACCGACGGACCAGCCAGCGGTGGTCACCTGCGGGCTACCCTACGCCAACGGGAATCTCCACGTGGGCCACCTGCGGAGCTACGTCGCTGGCGACCTCTTCAGTCGGGCGCTCCGGCGTGTCGGCCAGCAGACGGCCTTCGTCTGCGGCTCTGACATGCACGGCACGCCCGTCGCGGTCAACGCCGCCAAGGAGGGCGTCGAACCCCGGGAGTTCGCCCTGGAGTATCACGAACAGTACAAAGAGCGATTCCCGCAGTTCAACGTCGAGTTCGACAACTACGGCCACACCGACGACGAGGCCAACACCGAACTCACTCAGGAGTTCGTCACCTCCTGGATCGAGAACGATCACGTCCACGAAAAAGAGATTCAGGTCGCCTACGATCCCGACGCCGACCAGTGGTTGCCGGACCGGTACGTCGAGGGAATCTGCCCGTACTGCGGCGAGAAAGCGCGAGGCGACGAGTGCGACGAGGGCTGTCAGCGCCACCTCGAACCCGGCGAGGTCGAGGACCCGACGAGCACGCTCACCGGAAACCCCGCCGAGTACCGCACCCGCGAGCACAAGTTCCTCCGACTCTCGGATTTCCAGGAGTACCTGCAGGGCTTTCTCGACCGTCTCGAAGGAACCGAACGCGCACAGAGCCAGCCCCGGGAATGGATCGAGGGCGAACTCGAAGACCTCTGTATCACCCGCGATATGGACTGGGGGATCGATTATCCCGGGGACGGAGAGGACGACCTCGTGCTTTATGTCTGGGTCGACGCACCCATCGAGTACGTCTCTTCGACGAAGCAGTACACCGACCGCGTCGGTGCCGACACCTTCGACTGGGAACAGGCCTGGAAAATCGACGGCGGGAAACAGCACGGAACCGAGTGGACAGCGGAGTGGAGCGACGACTCCGGCGAGATCATCCACCTGATCGGACCGGATATCATCCAGCACCACTGCGTGTTCTGGCCGGCGATGTTGCGCGGGGCGGGCTACAACGAACCGCGCGCGGTGCTCGCGACCGGCTTCGTCGGTATCGACGGCAAGTCGCTGTCGACCTCTCGCGGCCGAGCAGTCTGGGCCTCGGAGTATCTCGACGAGGGCTTCCACCCCGACCTGTTTCGGTACTACACCGCGACCGGCAGCGGGCTGGAAAACGACGTTGACTTCTCGTGGGATCGATTCCAGCAGCGCGTCAACGGCGAACTCGTCGGCAACCTCGGCAACTTCTGTTACCGGGGGCTGCTCTTTGCCCACCGCAACTACGACGGCACGCCCGAGGCTGACCCGAGCGAGGAAGTCGTCGAGCGCATCGAAGAGGCAGTCGAGGAGTTCGAGACGGCGGTCACCGAGTACGATATCCGAACCCTCGGACAGGTCGCCGTCGATCTCGCCGACTTCGGCAACGAGTACATCCAGCAAAACGAGCCGTGGAACCTGGTCGACGACGAACCCGACGCCGCGGCACAGGTCATCCGCGACTGCGTCCAACTCGCGAAGGCGTGCGCGCTGTTGATGCAGCCGGTCATGCCCGAAAAGGCGGAGAATCTCTGGGCGCAACTCGGCGAAGACGGCTCCGTCCACGAGCCAGAGCTGTCCGCTGCACTCGAACAGCCGCCCGAACGCTTCGACGAGCCCGAAGAACTGTTCACGCAGGTCGAAGACGAGACCATCGAACGGCTCAACGAGAAACTCCGCGAGCGCGTCGCCGGCTCGGACGACGAAGACGACGGCGACGACGAAGCTGAAGACGTGGATCTGCCCGCACTCGAAGACGACCGGATCAGTTTCGAGCAGTTCCAGGGGATCGACATGCGAGTCGGTGAGATTACGGTCGCCGAGCCAATCGAAGACGCGGACGATCTCGTCCGGCTTGAAGTGGATATCGGCGTCGA
>JBLGCM010000104.1:0-5886 GCA_047617345.1 Natronomonas sp.
TGGCCGCCTGCTCGGCGAAGAGGAACCGATCCTCGGCGCGCTCGTCCTGACGAGTACGTTCTCGAACGCGGGCAACTACGGAATTCCCCTCTCGGCGTTCGCCTTCGGTGCACTCGGGCGCAGCACGGCCGTCCTCTACATCGCCGTCCAGTCGGTGCTGATGTACACCGTCGGGGTCTACGTCGCCTCCCGCGGACAGGCGGGGTCAGTTCGGGGGGCGCTGGGCAAAGTCTTTCGCCTGCCGCTGGTGTACGCCGTCGCCGCCGCGGCGCTGGTCCGCGCGTTCGATCTCGCACCCGCAACAGACACCGGCATCATGCAGACGATCCAGATCACCGGCGACGCGGCGATTCCAGTCATGTTGCTGTTGCTCGGCATCCAGCTCGCGGATTCGGGCGGCAGCGGTACTATCGGGCGAGTTCTGCCGGCAGCAGGGCTACGGTTGCTCGTTGCGCCGGTTGTCGCCGCCGCGATCGCGCTCGCGGTGGGACTCACCGGAACTGTCGGCCGCGTGTTCGTCCTCGAATGTGCGATGCCGGCCGCGATCACGCCGCTGATGCTCACCATCGAGTTCGGCAGCGAGCGGGCGGGGCTGTCGGCGGCCGACTACGTCAGCACGACGATTCTGGTCAGCACGCTCGCGAGTCTCGCGACGCTGACCGGGCTGATCGTACTGCTACAGTCGGGGCTCGTCCTCTGATTACTCGAACTCCGGATCGCGGTCCTCGACGAAGGCGGCCATCCCCTCGCGCTGATCGGGCGTTCCGAACAGGCTCGCGAAGGCCCGCTTCTCGTAACCGAGGCCGGCGGCCTGACTCCCCTGGTAGTGCTGAGAGATCGATTGCTTGGCGGCCTGCAGCGCGAACGCGGGCTTTGCGGCCAGCTCTGCCGCCAGTTCCTCGACCCGCTCAGCGAGTTCGTCGTCGGGGACGACCTCGCCGACCAGCCCTTCCTCGTGGGCGGTCTCGGCGTCCAATCGCTGGCCGAGGTAGATCATCCGGCGAGCGGTCTCGTCGCCGACCAGTTTCGGGAGTCGCTGGGTCGCGCCCCACCCGGGGATGATGCCGAGATCGATCTCCGTGTTGCCGATGAGCGCCGATTCGGCGGCCACCCGTAGGTCGCAGGCAATCGCCATCTCACAGCCGCCGCCGAAGGCGAAGCCGTTGACCGCGGCGATCGTCGCGCCGGGGAAGGCGGCCAGCGCGTCGGCGACCTCGTGGCCGAGCGCCCCCCACGCCTGTGCCTCCTCGGTGTCGAGATCCTGCATGTACTTGATGTCCGCGCCGGCGATGAACGCGTCGTCGCCGGCGCCGGTGAGGACGAGCACGCGAGCCTCCTCCTCGCGTGCCTCCGCTATCGCGTCGCCCATCGTCTCGAGCGTCTCGACGTTCAGCGCATTGAGCGCCTCCGGTCGGTCGACGGTCAGTGTCGCTACGTCTCCGTCCCAATCGAGTGTGACTGTCTCCGAATCCATGTCCCAGTCCACACTGCCAACTGAGATAAAGATGGCGTCGCGGTCGCGCCTCGGGATCCGTGCGTTTCTACACCGTGGAGCGATACTCTCGGGCATGGACGAAATCATCGACTCCGTACCGATGGGCCGCACAGGGTTGGAAGCGAGCGAACTCGCCTTCGGGACGTGGCGGTTCGGCCGCGAGACCGCCGAGGGGAATCTAGAGATCGACCGCGAGCGCGCCCACGAGCTGCTTGACACCTACGAGTCTGCGGGCGGCCGGTCCATCGATACCGCCGATGTCTACGGCGGCGGCGACAGCGAGCAGTGGATCGGTGAGTGGCTCGACGACCGCGACCGGGAGGACTTCGTCATCGCCTCGAAGATCTACTGGCCGACGCGGGAGGACGATCCCAACGGAAACGGCCTCAGCCGGAAACACCTCCGGCGACAGCTCGACCTGATGCTCGACCGCCTCGGCACCGACTATCTCGACGTACTCTACATCCACCGTTGGGACGAGAACACGCCCGCCCGCGAACTGATGCGAACGCTGGATGGGTTCGTCCAAGACGGCAAGGTCAACTACCTCGGCGCGTCGGCGTTCGTGCCGAACACCTGGCGCGTCGCCGAAGCGAACGAGCTCGCCCGACAGTACGGTTGGGAACCATTTACCGTGACCCAGCCGCGGTACAACCTCGTCGACCGCGAGATCGAAGGCGAGTATCTGGCCTTCTGCAGCGAGCACGATCTGGCGGTGTTTCCGTGGAGCCCGCTCGCACAGGGCTTTCTCACCGGCAAGTACGAACGCGGTGCGGGGACGCCGGAAGACTCGACGGCCTCGGACACCGACGACTGGGCGGACCGCTATCTGACCGAGGAGAACTTCGAGACGCTGGACGTCGTCCGCGAGGTGGCCGCGGAGGTCGGAGCTTCGGAGGCCCAGGTTGCGCTCGCTTACCAGATCGAACATCCGGATCTGACCGCGCCTATCGTCGGCGCGCGGACGGTCGATCAACTCGAGGAGAACCTCCGGGCGGCGACGGTCGAACTCGGTGACGAGCGGTTCGAGCGCCTCGACGAATCCGGTGACGGCCCGTTCGCCGACATGGCATGAGTCTCACGACCGAAACCGAGCGGCTCGAACTCCCGCTCGATGGGGCGTTCACCACCTCGCGAGGGGCCAGCGAGGCAGTCGAAACAGTGATCGTCCGGCTCGAAGATGACGGGGGTCGACGGGGAGTCGGCGCGGCAGCGCCCTCCGAATACTACGGCGAGAGTGTCGACAGCGTCGAGGCCGTCCTGCCGGATCTGCTCGACAGGATACTCGAAATCGGCGATCCGACCCGCCAGCAGACCGCCGAGCGAGCGATGCGCGAGCAGGCCCCCGACGAGGCGACAGCGCGGGCGGCAGTCTCCGTCGCCGTCCACGACCTCGCGGCAAAGCAGACAGAAGAGCCGCTGTATCGGCGTCTCGGGCTCGATCCGCGCTACGCGCCGACGAGTTCCTACACGGTCAGCATCGACTCGCCCGCTGGAATGGCGAGCGCCGCCCAGACGGCCGCGGGTGCGGGCTATGGGATCTTGAAAGTGAAACTCGGGACCGACGGCGACCGCGCGCGGATCGACGCGGTCAGGAAAGCCGTCCCGCAGGCGCGGATCCGCGTCGACGCAAACGGGGCGTGGACGCCAGCGGAGGCAATCGAGAACATGGAGTGGCTCGCCAACGCGGGCGTGGAGTTCGTCGAGCAGCCGGTGCCGGGCGACGACCACGAGGGGCTTGCTCGCGTCGCCGAGGAGGGCTTTCTGCCAGTCGCCGCCGACGAGTCTTGCGTGACCGCCGAGGACGTGCCTGCGGTTGCGGACGCCGTCGATATCGTCGTCGTGAAACTGGCGAAATGCGGCGGGATCCGGCCCGCGGTCCGTCAAATCGAGACGGCGAAGGCCCACGGACTGGACGTGATGATCGGCTGTATGGTCGAGAGTATGGCCTCGCTCGCGGGAGCCTGTCACCTCGCGCCGCTCGCCGAGTACGCCGATCTAGATGGGTCGCTATTGCTCGCCGACGACCCGTACGACGGCGTGTCGATGCCGGACGGACGGATTGACCTGTCCGCAGTCGAGGCGGGAACTGGCGTACAGCGGGCTGAAGAACGCACGTAGCGCACTCAGTCGCCAGCGGCGGGAATCTGCCGGCCGAATCTTCTTCGAGCGGTCGTGCGTGTCCGAATCGGTCCCCGGGCTTCGCGACGCGTCGGTCCTTCTTGCCCAGCGATTTCGAGCGCCTCATTCTCCAAGTTAACGCGACCCTGTCTCTCAGGTGCGTTGCCGGAACGGAACTGTCCGCTCGTCTACCTGCTCGTCGTCGCGCCTGTCTCGGAGGTACTGTCCTGGAATTTGTGTCCCCCACAGCCCGGGCACTCATCCGTTCGGGGAACCAGCCGGTCGTCCTCCCTGATTGCCTGTACGAACTCTCCGCAGGAGAGACACATCACGTAATCCATACTATCGCTCCGCCCGTTCAGCACGACAGTTTGGTTGGCTTCCCACACGATAGCGAGGCCTGACTGTTCGAGTCCCGCAGCGACACTCAGACGGGGAACACGGGAACATCGGCCGTCCGCAGTACGCGGTCGGCAACCGATCCCATGTGCGGCGCTTCTGCACCGCCGGCACCGCTCCGACCCATCACGATGAGGTCGATATCCTGCTCGTCGGCGTAGCGGACGATCTCTTCGTGGGGGAGCCCACGGGTGACCTCTGTGCTCGCATCGAGATTCGCGTCGCGAGCGCGCTGTGCGACGTCCTCGGTGATGTCTTGGCCCGTCTCCTCGAACTGCTCGAAGGCGAGTTCGTACGAACTCAGTGCGGGCGTCTCGCCGTAGCGGCGCTCGTCCACGACGTACATGCTGTGGACGGTGGCGTCGGCTTGGTCGGCCAGTTCGAGGCCGTGGTCGACGGCCTCTTCCGCTCGGTGACTCCCGTCGGTCGGAATCAGTATCTCGTCGTAACTCAGTGGTTCGTTCGGCATCCGGGAGAGACTCGGACGGCCTGACGTATGAGACGAGACCCTAATCGCGTAACCGGGCGAGCAATACGTTCGACCTCGTGAGGCGGGAATCAGCGACACTGCTCGCGGCGGAACCGGCATCGTGGTATCGGTTAGTCGTGGGTTCTCCGTCGAACGACGAGCACCGACAGCGCCCACCGCGATGCGGCCGGATTCTTCGTCACAGACCAGACGAACGTCTCAGTCACTCGCGGCGTCGGTCGTGATGAGTTGCCTGATTCCGCTGGCGAGTAACAACAGCCCAGGGCCGATGACGAAAACCGCCAGCCCGAGCGGGCGCTGAGCGAACAGGATGAGCCGGCCGACGAGGGGAACGTGGAACCGGACCTTACCGACATCCGGTCCGTGTCCGACGAGGTCCGGGTCGGGCTTGTCGTTGGCATCGCCTTTCGTCTGATAGACAGTGCCGTTTTCCGTCTGGCGTTTCTCGACGACGCGGTGGGTGAGCCGGTCCTCGCCCGCGTCGCCGACGGGATCGGTCGTCCGGTAGGTGATGATATCGCCCTCCTCAATGGCCGACGGGGAGGTCGATTGGACGATGACCACGTCGCCCGGTTCGAGCGTCGGTTCCATGCTCTCGGAGAGGACGACGTAGCTGTTCGTCCCCCCTGCAACCGCCGGAAGCGCTATTGTTCCGACGAGGGCAGCTACTCCGACGAGCAGGACAGCCATGCCGATTCGAGCCGCCGTAGTGAGTCTCTCGCTCATGTGTCGTGATACCGTGTCAGATCAGCCGACTCCGCGTTCCGAGTCGACGGAGATCTCATCGCCAGCACCGTCGTATACGGGCTGAATCGTGGTGTCCCCGCCGATATCGTCGAGGTATCTGAGATAGCTGTTCGAGGAGCCCGCGAACGCGATCTCGGTGTTCCCGTCGCCGTCGAAATCACAGGCGTGCACGGCGGTCTTTTTCGCGGTACTGGCGCTGGTGAGTGACTCCTCGGCCCAGCCATCGGCGTCGAGCAGGCCGAGTCCGCCCGACCCGTTGACTGCGGGTAAGACGACGCCGTAGCCGTCGACCGCCGTCGGTCCGCCGATGCCGTAGTTGTTGTTCGAACCGGGGCTGTTGCCGGTCGACTCGATCTGTCGGCTCGTCGTGTCTGTCGACGGGACGATGTAGCGGACGGTCGCCGAGCCGTCGACGAAGGCGAACTCGTCGATCCCGTCCCCGTTGATGTCCCCGGCTCCGATTGCGGCTTTGATACTGTTGCTCGGTGATTCGATGGCCTCGGCGGTTCCGCCGGGTGCGACTCGGTAGAGCGTGCTCGCGCTGTCACCGGGATAGTAGATCGAGTGGGGATGCCCGTTCCACGCCGCGGTCGCGATGATCGACTTTTTCCCCCGGGGCGTCTTCGTGCTCCCC
>JBLGCM010000105.1:0-5878 GCA_047617345.1 Natronomonas sp.
CCAGCGACGGTCGCCCTCGTGGCCGACGGTCGCGAGATAGACGTCGTCGCGGTCTAACAGCCCCGCCGCCTCGATCAGCTCTTCGATCCCTTTCTCCTTGACGTACGCACCGACGAACAACAGGAGCTTCGTGTCCGGTTCGATGCCGAGTTCGTCCCGGATCTGCTCGCGGCGGTCGGTCGGGAATTTCCGCGGATCCTCCCCGATGGGAACCGTTTCCACCTTCGATGGGGCGGCTAGCTCGCGAGCGATTGCAGCGAGTTCTTCACTGACGGTAATGATACGGGAGGCATATTCGACGGTCTCTCGAAGACGGGCCTTGGCCTTCTCGTTGAACTCATCGTAGTTTTTCAGGTCGCCGGCGTGGCTCGTGACGACGAGCGGGATATCGTGTCTCCGGCAGTACTCCAACATCCCGTACCCATCCATGTAGATGTCGCAGGCGTGGACGATATCGTGCGGCGTCTCGAATGTTCGCTCGACGTATCTGGAGACCCGCTTTTGCATGGAGTCCCCCGAGATGTGGTAGAACTGTTTTTTCGGGAGCATATACAGAAACCGCGGATAGTGAGCGGTGTAAGTTCCCCACCGCTCCGTCTGGGGGACGTCGCCGTACTCGGAGTGTGGGCCGACCGGCGGCGCGAACGGCGTCGGCGCGACCACGTCGAGATCGGCGGCGGTTCGGTTTATGGCGTCCAGCGAGCGGTGGTTGAACGGCGCCCGCACCTGATGAACGTGGCTCTGGTGGTGGGTCGCACAGGCGAGCACCCGATAGGCTTCGCTCTGCAACGCTCCGTGTTCGTTCTCGGTCTCGTCGGCCGGTGAGGTCGTGTTCGTCATCCGTGTAGCTCCGTGAGTTCAGTTAGTGTCCCCGCTAGCTTTTCAGCGACTGCGCGGCGATTGTAGTGCTGTTCGACGTGTCTCCTGCCGTGCTCTCCGAGCCGTCTCCGCAGGTCCCGGTCCCCGAGCAGGCGGTCGAAGGTCTCGGAAAGTTGCTGTGGCTCGGACTCGACGGCGACGCCCCCACCGGACTCGTTTAGCAAAGCTGCGAGCGCACCGATGTCAGTCCCGACGACGGGGAGCCCGGCGGCCATGTACTCGTAGGTCTTCGAGGGGACGGCGTACCGGAGGCCGTCAGTGTCTTTGAGGGTGGCGATCCCGACAGCGGCCGACGCCAAAAGCTCCGGAACCTCCGAGCGCGGTATCGGCTCTTCGATGGAGACTCGATCAGCTAGTCCGAGGTCCTCGACCATCGTTTCGAGACGGTTCCGGAGATCACCGTCGCCCACCAGTCGGAGGTGCGCGTCCGATTCGACGTGTTCCATCGCACGGACGCACGCTTCGAGGTCTTGCGCGTGGCCGAAATTACCCGTGTACACGATTGTGCGCCCGTCGTCTCCACTGCCGACTCCGGGACGGAATCGGTCGGTGTCGACGGCGTTTGGGATCACGACCAGCCGGCGGGCGATGGCCGGACCGTGGGCCCGCTCTAACAGGCGACTCATCTCATCGGTCGTCGTCAGCACGCGGTCAGCACGCAGCAGTACGAAGTGTTCGTATCTGCGAGTGAGTCGCGTCGAAACGCTCGCCTCGCGTATGAACCCCAGACTCACCGCGGCGTCGACCCAGAGGTCGCCGACGTCGACCACGAACGGCCGGCGCGTGAGTTCGCTGGCGACCAGCCCCGGGACCGACGTGAATATCGGGGGCGTCGTACAGAGATAGACGTCGAACCGCTTCCGGTGGTACAGAAGCCACAGCGTCGCGTGAACGGCAAAGAACAGATAGTATGCCAGTCGTTCGAGTGCGTTCGGATCCGAGCGGGACGGCTGCCAGCTCCACAGGCGGTGTACGTCGACTCCCTCCTCGATCGTGTGTTCGTGTCTCTGCCACGTCCGTGGGTAGCTCTCCGGCGGATACGACCGCGGTGGCGCGACGACGCTCACTCGCATCCCCTCCCTGACGAGCTGTCCAGCGGTGTCACCCACCCTCGAGGCGTTCCCGCCGAGTTCCGGCGGGTACTGCTGGCTCACGACGACCACGCGTTCGCCGGTCCCGACAGCACTGCTGTCATCGACCGTCGCCCCGTCACGCGCTGCCAACGTGTTTCACCTCCCGCTCCAGCACGTCGAGAATCCGCTCGGCAGCGTGGCCATCGCCGTAGGGGGCCTCCCAGCCGAGCGGCGCAGAGAGGGCGTCCCCGACCGACCGGACGATATCGTCCGGATCGGTCCCTGCCAATCGGTTCGCGCCGATCTCCAGTGTCTCCTGGCGTTCCGTGTTATCCCGGACGGTCACACACGGCGTCCCGATGACGGCGGCCTCTTCCTGGACGCCGCCGGAGTCGGTGACGACCACTGCGGCACTGTCTTCGAGTCGGAGAAAGCTCAGGAAGTCCACTGGCTCGACAACCCGTATCGCGTCCGAGACATCGATACCGAACGCTTCGAGTCGGCTGACGCTCCGTGGGTGGGCCGGATAGACACAGTCCAGGTCGTGCGCGGCGACGGCCGCCGCGACCCCGTCGATGATGTTCCGAAAGCGCCGCTCGTCGTCGACATTTTCGGCCCGGTGAGCCGTCAGGAGGAGAAACTCCCCTTCGGTGAGGCCAAGGCGACTCAAGACGTCGCTCTCTCCGACGGCCATCTCTCGGTGCTGTCTCACCGCGTCGACGACGGTATTTCCCGTGACGTGGACGCCGTCTGTCAGCCCGTCGTCGGCGAGGTGTCGCCGATTTGATTCGGTCGGCGCGAACAGGTAGTCCGCGGCGTGGTCGGTGAGCACGCGGTTGTGCTCTTCGGGCATCGACCGGTCGAAACTCCGGAGCCCGGCCTCGACGTGTGCGAGCTCGGGAGCGAGTTTCACCGTCGCGATCGCCCCCGCGAGCGTGGAGTTCGTGTCCCCGTGGACGACGACGGCGTCTGGCGCCACTTCGGTCAGGACAGGGTCGAGTGCCGACACCATCGCCCCGGTCTGGCGCCCCGGCGTCTCCGAACCGACGTCGAGTTCGTACTCCGGTGACGGGAGATCCAGTCCCTCGAAAAATACGTCGTCGAGGTCGTGGGAGTAATGCTGCCCGGTGTGGACGAGCGTGAAGGGGATATCGCGGTCCTGGACGCCCCGGATGAGCGGCGCGCATTTGATGATTTCCGGACGGGTTCCGAAGACGAACGCCAACGCCGGCGGTTCATCCGTCATCGCGCTCTGGCCCCGCTTTCATTCGTCGTGGATTGCACCATCGGACGTTGTCTGACAACGACTACTGGCTGTTTATGCTTTCCGGAGGGGGCGGCCAGTCCGGTCACGGAGAGTTATCCCATCCCGGATCCTGCCGTCCCGAGCGCGCGGAGCCCGCCGGTGTTCCCGTCGTCGTGAGTGACCGTCACGTCCTCGGGGCTGCCGAGGTAAAACGACGGCTTGGCGGGGTCGTTCGCCGAGGCTAGGTTGAGGATATTCTCCGAAATATCGGCCTCCGAGCCCCGCCAGTAGTAGGGGCCGAGCCACTTCTGGGACGGATTACTGGCGTTGTACGAGTCGTAGCCGAGTGTGTAGACGTAGTCTGCGACGCCAGTCACGTGTTTGAAACTTCCGATGTGTGCGGGCCCGTGGCCTTCGAGCAAGACGACCTGCTCCGGCGTCGATTCCAGCCCGACGGGCTCCCAATGGACGTTTCCAAACCGGATCTGGGCGTCCCATGTCTGGTGGATCGCCGTGCCAGCGGTGCCGCCCATCGTGAGATACTCGACGGTCTGTGTCCCACCACGGGTAAAGAACACCGTGGAGTCCGTTCCGGAGAACTGTGAGCTGGGATAGACGGCGATGGTGCCGAACCAGTTGGCCGGACCGTACCAGGAGTTGAACTCGAAGAGGCCGTCCTCGTCACCGGCGTCACACTCGTAGACGGTCAGTAGCTCGTGTCGACACTGGAAGGGTCCGACACCCTGGTCGACGCGGTAGACGGCGTTGTTCCAGCCCCAGAAGACCATTCTGCCGACGTAGAGATCCTGTGTATCGCCCTCGCTGTGTCGAATCGCCGCGCCGGAGTCGCTGTTCCGGCCGGGACCGTTGAGAGCGAACCCATCCAGTTTCACGCGATTGACGCCGCTGCTGGACTCGAACCGGATACCGTCGATGCCCGGTTCGGTGATCGACACCTCCGAGAGGGTCGGTCCAAAGCCCGTGATAGTGGTGTCCGAATACGGGGAGATGGTCCCGCTCTCCGAGACCGCGGTCGGGGGCAGTCGAATCACCCCACCGCCGTTATCGCCGAGAATGTCCATCGCGTCCTGGACCGGCGTCGACGTCTCCTCCGGATCGACAAACTGAGGTACCGAGGCGTTGCTCGGGAGGGCAGCGACGTAGCCGCTGATGAGCCCTTCATCGACGCTGCCGTCGGTTCCGCTTCCAAAGGCGCCGAGTTCGGTCCAGTCGGTTCCGTCACCGAGATAGACGCGACCGGTGTCCGTCGCGAGAAACTTCGATCCCTCCTTCGGTGTGTAGTTGTCTCTGTTCGCCTGGAGATCCCGAACTTCGACGTCGGTATCGATGCGCGCGAAATTCTCGTTGAGTGGAATGTGCCAGTCGAGCGTGCCCTCCGCCGGTGTTTCGTAGTTGTGATTATCAGTCATGTCTCTCAGTTAATTACCCGCCGTAGCCGCCGTTCCCGTAGCCGAGCTTTCCGTATTCGTCGTCTGTCTCATCTGTGTCCTCGTCTGTCGTGTCGTCCGTTCCGTCGTCTGTCGTTCCGTCGTCTGTCGCTCCGCCGTCTGTGCTGTCTCCCTCATCGTCCGTGCTGTCCGCTGTGCCGTCGTAGATCTCGCGGACCTCGCTCGGAGCGAGTGCTGTGTCGTAAACGCGAACGTCGTTGATAGCGCCGTCCATCCCGTATGTCGCGCTCCATCCGTTGTCACCGCGCGCGACGTAGAGCGGATTCGTCGAGTGCCGAATCGAACCGGACTGTGATTCGTCGCGGGCCACCTCCTCGCCATCGAGATAACAGACGAACGCGTCGCCGTCCCAGGTCAACATGATGTGGTGCCACTCCCCATCGTGCGTGGCGACACCCCAGGGATTGATCCGGGCGGCCCCGCTCTTGACGCCGAGGTGCGCTCTGAGGCTGTTGCCGGTCTGAACATCGACAGCGTAGCCGCAGTCACCGACGAGCGAATCCGCTTTCTGGACGATAGCCTGACTGGACGCACCGCTTTCGGTCCGGTACCACCCACCGAAACTGATCTCTCCTCCCGGACGTATCGTCTCACTGTCGGGGACGACCACGTAGTTGCTGTCGCTCTCGCCGAAGTCGAAACTCCCTGTCCCTCGGATACCGGATGCACCGAGAATGGGACTCCCATGTATTGTCCCATCGAGAGAACCGACAGCGTCGGCAGCCGTCGAGCCCTCGGTTTCGTCTAATTTCCAACGCGCGTCCGGCGTGGGGGCTGGACTGTCTACCATCCCACGACTGCTCATCGCGATCGGCGCACCGCCGTAGCCGTATCGGACGAATCCACTGCCGTTGTCGTCGTTGGTCCTCCAACTCAGACAGCCGGCCACTGCAGCGGCCAACGAAGCCCCGCCTGTGAGCTTCATGTATTCGCGCCGCGACAGCCCACTCGAGGGCGTCCCCTCCCGCCGTCTCTTGTTGCCCATCTCCCTTCTCTAGGCGATGAGTCAATTATATACTTTTTTATAAGTAACACCAGGAATACATTTCACATACTATATACACCGAAACTCTCGTCTCATGAAAGCAACAGGACAAGTAGTGAAATTAACACGTCACCGTGCGCTTGCAATCGTGCCGAGACCCTGTTTCAGGGAGATCTGTGGCTCGTACCCGAGGACGTCGACGGCGCGTTCGATATCGGCCTGACTG
>JBLGCM010000106.1:0-5869 GCA_047617345.1 Natronomonas sp.
CACGTCGCTCGCTTGCTCGTCGGCTTCGAGATCTTCGGCGACGATATCGGCGGCGGTTTCGAGCGTCGTCACTTCCTTGTTCTCGGAGACGACCCGCATCTCCCCACACCGCGTGCAGGTCTGGGTTTCGCGGATCGTCGTGACGACCTCGCTTCCGTCCTCTTCGCGCTCGCGTTCGATCTCGGAGTCGCCGTACGCGTGCCCGAAGACAGAACACTTGAAACTCATTGCCATGAATATCTCATCCTGCGAACCATAAGCGTACTGCTTGTCCGAGCGGTGTCGAGAGCGCTCTGCCACGCGAAAATCTATAAGACCCAGCCTCGCGTACGGGCTACTGATGCGAGCGAAGGAGGAGTACCGTGACCGTGACGAGACGGAGGTTGCCGTCCTCGACGCACTCGCAGACCGGACGGAGACCGGAACCACGGTGTTCGATCTCCGCGCGCTCGTCGACGAGGACATCGACACCTTAGAGGACGCGCTTGCCGAGTTGAACGAGGACGGACTAATCGAGGTGACGGAAAAAAACGGACGGACGGTGATCTTCGCCAGAGACCACGCCATCGGGAACGGAACAGCACCGAACGACGCCGGGGGCGATTTCTTCGAGGAACTCCGGCGGCGGCTCCCCTTTTAGGGAACTATTAACACGCTGTCGGCCGTACGACGGGTATGCGCGTCGTCTCACTGCTACCCTCCGCGACCGAGATGCTTTTCGCCTTGGATATCGAGCCTGTCGGCGTCTCTCACGAATGTGATCACCCGCCAGAAGCCGCCGATATCCCTGCGGTCAACCGCTCTCGAATCGACGCGACGGCCGCCAGCGGCGACATCGACGACCAAGTGCAGGCGGCGCTCGACGACGGCGGCGTCTACGATATCGACCGCGAAACCCTCGCCGATCTCGACCCCGACGTAATCGTTTCCCAGGGAATATGCGACGTTTGCGCTGTCGAAGACGCGGAGATCCGCGAGGCGGTCGCTGATCTGGGGCTGGACGCCGAGGTGATCGCGAGCGATCCCCACAGCCTCGACGACGTGCTCGCGGACATCGAGCGCCTCGGTCGGCGACTCGATCGGCCGGAGCGAGCGGCGGCGGTCAGAGCAGATCTCGAAGCCCGAATCGAGGCGGTTACCGAACAGACCCCGGAGACGGGGCCGCGGGTCGCCGTGCTGGACTGGCTCGACCCGGTGATGGTCGCCGGTCACTGGGTGCCCGAAATGCTCGACTGCGTCGGCGCGACCTGCGGGCTGGCCGACCC
Organism: Natronomonas sp.; assembly: GCA_047617345.1. Lineage (GTDB taxonomy): Archaea > Halobacteriota > Halobacteria > Halobacteriales > Haloarculaceae > Halovenus. The sequence goes on from JBLGCM010000106.1 coordinate 1,266, forward strand.
CGGCGACCGCTCGCGGCCCCGAGAGTGGGCAACAGTTCGGGAGTACGACCCCGAGGTGCTGATCGTCGCTCCCTGCGGGTTCGGGCTGGACCAGACCCGCGAAAATCTGACCGATCTGAGCGGGCGCGCTGGGTGGGCGGAGCTATCGGCCGTCGAGAACGACCGGGTGTACGCCATCGACGGTCACCACTACATGAACCGGCCGGGACCGCGGCTGGTCGACTCGCTGACTGCCCTCGCAAGCGCGATCCATCCGGGCAGCGTCGACGAACCGTCCGGGGCGGTCGCTCACCCCTCGGTAACGCGTGCGGAACGGCCGCCGAACTAATCGGTAATATCCGGTCGGACGCGAAAGCGCTGGTAGTTGCCGTGAGAGAGCTCCAGCGAGCCGACCCACCAGTTCCAGCGCTCGACGAGTCCGTACTCGGCCGGGGCGTCTCCCAGGTTCGAGACGACCGTCTCGACGGTGAGTTCGTAGCCGAGTTCCTCCTCGATTCGTCCAGAGTCGGCCATATCGCGGGCCTGTCGGGAGACTGCACGGCGAGCGCTCTCATCCCCGCAGAACTCGGTTTCGAGTTCCTCGACGAGACGTTCCCGGTCCACACACGCAAAATATACCTGCCCCTTTGTTAATCTATGTGTGCGGAAAAATCGCGGTCGTCGTCAGGGAGTTACGCTTCCTGAACGATCACTGCGCCGAGCATTCCGGCTCCTTCGTGTGGATTACAGTAGTACATGTTGTTGCCGGGCTCATCGAACGTCTGGTAGAACGTCTCACTGTCGCTGTCGACGGTGTCGCCGCTGTCGAATTCGGTGTCGCTGCTGTCGGCCGAGACGACGTTGTGGGCACCGCCCTGGCCGGTCCAGGCCCATTCGACTTCTGTGCCCGGTGTCACCACGACGGCTGCCGGATCGAAGGCGAGTCCGCTGTCGCCCGCGCCGACGTCAATCGTGATTTCGTCCTGCTCTCTCAGATCCTCGGCGGACCCGTCGTAGTTCAGGGCGTCGCTGAGGTAGCTGTCGACCTCGTCGGGCACGCTGACGTCGCCGTTGTCGCCGTCTCCGTTGTCGCCGTCGCCGTTGTCGCCGTCTCCGTTGTCGCCGCTACTACAACCCGCGAGCGCGACGGTCGCTGCCGTGGCGCCTGCAGCCGCTAGGAACGTTCGCCTGTCTGTCTGTTTCGTCATAACAGGCTAACATTCGGCTCTGTAAGTAAGAGTCTCCCGATATGTCCCAGAATCTGGGAACGGGGGACATCAGCAACTGGCTCCGCGCTGGCGCTCCGTGGCTGTGTTTCGTGTGGCTGAGGGGAGTAAGCCCCCTTCTGTTCGTCGGCATTCGGCTCAGCACCCGGACCAGTCGTCGGGCTACCTTATCGGTCCGGGCTTGCACCGGTGAGGATTCGCCGTTCCAGCCGTTCTCTCCCGTCGAGCGAGCGGACGAGGTCCGCTCACCAAATCGGAACCGGTAGGCCTCCGAGCGTGGCGAAGCCACGCTGCTCGCGGGCAGAGCCCGCTCGCTGTTCCGGGCTGCGTAACAGCCCGCTACCCTCGGCGGGTTAACTCCCCGTTGCTTCGTCGGCGGATGCCTTTTGCGCGGGGTTCGCACGCCTCATCGGTCGGGGAGAGGGGTCCTCGAAATCCCGGTCGGGATCTCGGGATGGCACAGTCGCGAAGCGACGGTGACCATCTCGTTTCTGTTCCAGAGCCGGCGGTCTCCCGCCCCGGACTTGCGCCCGGTCACCTGCCCGACTGGTGGGGGGACTTTCCTCATGTCCCTTCTCGCGGCCGGGACACGGAAGCCGACCTCCCTCTGCCGTCTGACGGTACGTCACGGGAGCGGGTAAGCCGTTCGGTCGCGAAAGTGTCGCCGCGCTCCCGAAATCAGCGCCTGCTCGTCACGAGATCCAGACACAAAGGTGATTACCATCGGCCGCGAACGTACGCAACATCGTGAGTCTGTTCCTGAGCCGACTCTTTGCGTGGCCAGTCCTCGGTGCGCTGGTCGCAGGCCTCGGAACCGTCTCACTCGTGTATTACCTGTCCAACTACCGCGACAAACCGGGTGCGAAGTGGCTCATCCTCACGCTCACGGGACAGGGGGTCTTCTGTCTGAGCTACGCTGTCGGGCTAACCGTGTTCGATCCCGTCATCCGAGAATGGCTCGAAATCATCGCTCTCGTTGGCTTGCACTGGCTCGGCGTCCCGTTCCTCGCCTTCGCCCTGGAATACACCGGTCGATCGAAACTCGTCCGGTCGTGGGAGTTTCGGTCGCTGTTCGCACTTCCGGTCGCGGTCACGGTCCTGTTGCCGCTGAACGACATCCACGGACTGTTCTGGACCGACTTCGCAATTGATTCCGTCTACGGCGTCGCGACGGTGTCGTACTCCTTTGCCCCCCTGTTCTACATCACGGTGCTGGGCGGGACGACACTCGCCGGTGCGGGGGCCTTGCTGTTGTTCGATACGGTCTGGAGTTACGGACCGCTGTACCGGGGCGAGGCACTTGCGGTCGGATTGAGCTTCGGGCCGCCGACGTTTGGACTGTTCGGCTGGCTGCTCGGCGTCGGCGTTGCTGAACAGCTGAACCCCCTCGTGTACACACTAATCCCCCACGTCGCGCTCGATGCCTACGCGTTCGTGGGGAAGGGAATGTTCGAGTTCCATCCGGCGACGAGCCGGGCGGCAGAGCGGTCCGCCTTCGAGGATTTCCAGAGCCCGGTCTTCGTCCTCGATACCGAGGGCCGGGTCGTCGAGTCGAATCCGGCCGCGACGGAACTGTTCGAGGTCGATCCCGAGGGGGTCGTCACAAGTCCAATCAGCGGGGTCATCGATGCCGAGATCGACCTCGGATCGGCGAGCCAGCGGCTCACGATCCAGTCCGACGGTCGGCGCCGCGAGTTTCGCGTCGAATGTGCGCCGCTTTCCGATTCCGGCGACAATCACGTCGGCTACACGCTGCTCTTTCAGGAGATCACCGAGGAGGTCCAGCGAAAGGAGCGACTCTCGGTACTCAACCGCGTGCTTCGGCACAACCTCCGCAACGAGTTGACCGTCGTCCAGGGCCATCTCGGCATCGCCGAGGACCGAGTGGCCGACGAACAGGGCGAACAGAGCCTGACGATCGCGACCGACGCCGTCGACAACCTCCTGAGCACGAGCGAAACGGCCAGAACCGTCGAGCGGACGCTCGGAAGCGACGACACGGACAGACAGATCGTCGAGCTGTCGACAATCTACGAGACGGTCGAAGAGATACGGGAGGACAACCCCGACGCGACCATCTCGGTCGAGGGCCCCTCCGTCACGCTCCAGACGAATCCGCTCGTTCTCCGGTCTGTCCTCCGGCAGCTGGTCGAAAACGCGATCGAGCACAGCGATTCCCCGACCGTTCAGGTGACCGCCGCTCGGACTGACTCCGCCTTCGAGATCGCCGTCGCCGACGACGGCCCCGGAATTCCCGAGCACGAACAGCAAGTGATCAAGCAGGGTGAGGAGACGGCGCTGGAGCACGGAAGCGGACTCGGGCTGTGGCTGGTCAAGTGGGGGACTGCACGACTTGGTGGCGATATCAGCTTCGAGACTGGTCCTGCCGGCAGTACGATCACGCTCTCCTTCCCGCCGTCGATCGTCGTCGACGCGGGGGCAAAGACGAGCGCCCCGGCCGGAGAAGCCATCGCAGACGGGCCACAGAGCGATTGATCGCGCTCAGCGGAGTTCGCCGAGCGCGTAGACCGTGTTCTGGCCCGTGATCTCGCAGGGAACGATCTCACCCAGTTCGGCGCGGCCCTCGGCACCCGGAATCGCGACCTGTCGGTAGGATCTATCGTAGCCGACGAGGCTGTCCTCGGTGCCGTCCTCGACGAGCAATACCTCCCGCTCGGCGCCGACCATCGACTCGTAGGCCTCGCCGACAATCTCCATTTTGAGATCGGTCATCTCCGAGGAGCGATCCTTCTTGATCTGCCCGCCGAGTCCCTTCATGTCGGCGGCGTCGGTGCCGGGTCGCTTCGAGAACCGCGTGACGTTGATCTTCTCCGGACGGGTCTCCCGAAGCAGCGCCAGCGATTGCTCGTGGTCGTGTTCGGTTTCGGTCGGGAAGCCCACGATGAAATCCGTCGAGAGCGTCCACTCGTCGAGATACTCGTCGAAGGTCTCGACGACCTCGACGTACTCGGCAACGGTGTGCTGGCGGCGCATGTCCCGCAGCAACTCCGTGCTCCCGGACTGGACGGGCGCGTGGAGGAAGTTGTATAGCTTGTCGTGTTCGGCGAAGACCGCAGCCAACTGTTCGCGAACGCCGTGGACGCCTTTCGGGTTGGCCATGCCGACCCGCACGCGGAACTGGCCGTCGATTTCGGTACAGATCCGGTCGAGTAACTCGGGAAGGAGGCTCTCGCCCTGATTGCGATCCCAGCCGTAGACGCCGGTGTCCTGGCCGGTGACCCGGATCTCCTTCGCGCCGGCGTGGACGAGCGCGCGGGCCTTGCGGACGTTCTCCTCGACGGGCGGGGAGTCGATCCGGCCGGTCGCCTGCTTCGTGATGCAGTAGGAGCAGTCGCTCATACACCCGCGGGCGATGGGGAGGATTCCGACCACGCCGTC
>JBLGCM010000107.1:0-5799 GCA_047617345.1 Natronomonas sp.
AAGGTCATATTCGTCGATCCGTCGCTGGCGGAGAAGCTCGATTCGGCCTACGAGGAGGAGTCCTTTTCCAGCGTCGAGCAGTTCGTCGTCATGGGATCGGAGGTTCCTGACCTCGCCATCGAACCGGTGACGGACTACGAATCGTTCATCGGCGACGAGTCCGCCGAGTACGAGTTCCCGGAACTCGAAGAAGAGCAGCCGGCGGGGATGTGTTACACCTCCGGCACCACGGGGATGCCCAAAGGCGTCGAGTACACCCAGCAGATGCTGTGGTCACACACCATGTCGACGATGGTCCCGCAGGCGCTGGGCATCGACGACTCCGATGTGTTGATGCCGGTCGTGCCGATGTTTCACGTCAACGCGTGGGGGATGCCCTTCTCGGCGACCGCCGCCGGAGCGAAACAGGTCTTCCCCGGACCGTCGCCGGAACCCGAAGACATCGCCCGGCTCATCGAAGAGGAAGGGGTCACGCTCACCGCGGGCGTTCCGACGGTCTGGCTGGGTCTGCTCGAGTACATGGAGGACAACGAGGTCGACCTCTCCTCGCTCGAACGGGTCATCATCGGCGGCTCGGCGGCCCCGAAGGCCCTGATCGAACAGTTCGACGAACTCGGCGTCGAGGTCGTCCACGCGTGGGGCATGACCGAGATGTCGCCGATTGGCACCGTCGCGAACCTGAAAGCCGACCTCGAGGACGCCCCGAAACAGCGCCAGTTCGACGTGAAGGCCAAACAGGGCCTGATCGTTCCCGGACTGGAGTTCAAGGTCGTCGACGACGACGGCAACGAACTCGAGTGGAACGGTGAGGACTTCGGCGAACTGTACGTCCGCGGCCCGTGGGTCACCCAGGAGTACTTCCAGCGTCCCGAAGCCAACGAAGAAGACTTCGAGGGCTCGTGGCTCAAGACCGGCGATATCGTCACCGTCGACGAGGACGGCTACATCGAGATCGTCGACCGCGCCGGCGATGTCATCAAATCCGGCGGTGAGTGGATCTCCAGCCAGGAACTGGAAAACGCCATCATGGCCCACGACGACGTGAGCGAGGCTGCCGTCATCGGCGTCCCGCACGAGCGCTGGTCAGAGCGGCCAGTCGCGATGGTCGTCACGCCGGAACACGTCGACAACGAGGCGCTGACCGAGGAACTCAAAGAGATGCTGCTCGAGGAGTATCCGAAGTGGTGGCTCCCGGACGGTTTCGAGTTCATCGACGAGATTCCCAAAACCGCGACGGGCAAGTTCTCCAAGAAGGACCTCCGCGAGATGTACGAGGGCCAGGAAGACGAACTGCTCCAGGAGGAGGTCTCCGAGGACGCAGCGCCAGAAGAAGCCGGCGACTGAACCGACGGTCGCTTCTATCGATGGGTGCGTATATACGGGCTCCTGTCGTAGCTGTCTGTATGCCAGTCGTCTTTACACCGTATCTGAAAGATCGACTCGGTCTCGAAGAGTCCGATCAGCAATCCGACGCCCGAGCAGAATCAGCCGACGCCGACGAGACGGAACCACCGGAGACCGACCCCGGTTCTACGCTCCTGACGCGGCGACAGGTCCTTGTTGGGGCGGTCGCCGCCGTGGTTTTGGCCATCGCGGCGGTCCGTCGTCGCGGGTCGGCGGCGTCGGAGACTGATTCGGAACAGCCGAGAGCGTAACCGGCAACGACGCGGTTGGGATCTCTCTGCCCGTTGAAAAGCTATTAATACCCTTCTTCGTATCAACTGTGTATGGGATTCGTTCAGACACTCAAAACAGGCGTCTTGACTATGCGCCGGAGCTTTGGAGTGCTCCGAACGCATCCGAAACTACTCGTCTTTCCGTTGCTCTCGGCGATTTCGCTTCTCGTCTTCTTCGTCGGCGGTGTGATCGCGCTGTCGATTTTCGCCGTCGTCTCCGGCGTGGGGACTGAGATCATGGGCGGATACTGGTGGCTGGGGACCGTCGCTGTCGGCTACTTCGTCGCGGCCGTTCTCAGCACGTATTTCAACGCCGCTCTGGTTCACGAGACGACCCGCGCGCTCCGCGGGGAAGTGCCGTCGATCAGCAGCGGCTTCGCCGCGAGTTGGCGGATCAAACGGAAGATCATCGTCTGGGGCGTGCTCAGTTCGGTCTTCGGTGTAATTATCGAAGTGCTCGAAAACAGCGACAACCGGGTCGCCTGGTTCGTCTCCTCGATACTGCAGGCCTCGTGGGCCGTCCTGACGTTTTTCGTCGTTCCGGTCATGCTGTTTACCGACACCGGCGTCCGCAAGATGTTCGAGGAGAGCGCGAACACGTTTCGGGACGTCTGGGGTGAAAGTCTCACCGCCTCCTTCGGAATCGATCTGCTCTCTGTGCTGGCTGTCATCGCCGTCGTCGTCGGTATCGTCGTGCTCGGGGCCGTAGGCCTGCCCGGCATCGTCTTCGGCCTCGGTCTGCTGGTCGGTCTCGTCGCAATATTCGGCCTGCTGGTCGTTCGTTCGGCCGCCCACGCGGTCAGTAAGGCCGCGCTGTATGAGTACGCACAGACGGGGACGATGCCCTCGGTCCTCAACGACATCGACATTCAGGCGTTGGCGGGCGACGGCGAAGAGAGCACGTCCCGGACGTCGCCCGCTGGCTCCTGACCGCCTCGTACTGCCGGCAGTGCCCGCGTTCGCACGGCCGACAGTATCAGTCGAGGGCCTTCCGAATCGCTCGGTACAGTTCCTGTTCTCGCGCGGCGATTGCACTGGCCTGCTGGCTTGCCTCCCGCAGCAGTGATTGGCAGTCAGCCGGACTGTCGCTCTCGCTCACCTCCCGGAGCACCGCCGCGAGTTCGGTCCAGTCGTCGGCAACCGTCCCCATCTCGGCGGCGACGTCGTCCGGAACTGAAATCGACTCGCCGGCGATCTCCAGAAACGACGCGAAGAGCCGCCGGAAGGCACCGCCGCCGGTCCCCCGGCGCTCGATGTTCTGGGAGGCGAACCGGGCCGTCCACGACGGGTCGGGGAGGTCGTCCCACGTCGGAAGGTCCTCGGCGAAGGCCTCGATCTCACTGACCCCCTGACTGCTGAAATATTTCGATTCGCGGGCGCTCGCAGCGGGATCGAGCATGTACGTCACTGTTTCCCTGATCGCCGCCTCCGCTGCCTCCGCAAAGCCGACGGTCACCGTCGGATCGTCGACCGTGAGGTACCGACACTGCAGGGGGACGACGTGCTCGGAGGTCAGCGCGTTCTGCAGGCGCTCGGTCGGGAGTCGCTGGATCTCGGCGAACTCGCTGTCGGCCAAGTGGACGTACTCCTCGCTGTTGCGCTCGTCGTAGCCGACGACAACCAGCGAATGCGGCGCGAAGTGAGTGTCCGTCTCGTAGTAGTCGAGATAGAACAGGTCGGCGAAGATCAGCACCGGGTCGCCGCCGTCGATCCGGGTTTTGATCGTCGACCACGCCTCCGCGAATTGCTCGCCCTCGTGAATCTCGTGGTCGATGCCACAGTTCTCGAAAAAGGCCCGTTCGAGCCAGCCGGTCCGGCCGAAGATTGCTCGATGTGGGCTCTCGGGCAGTTCCAGATACGAGAACCCGAGCCCTTCGCCGAGTCCGAAACAGGTCGGCTCGTCGAATCCCCAGCCGTAGTACGTCGACAGATCACGGAGCGAGGTCGATCCGCAGTGAGCACCGGTCTCGTGATCGAAGTCGAGTCGAGGCATATCCCCCGGTTGGACCGGCGACGGGGTAACTATTCCCCCACCTTCGCGGGGGTTTCGCAGGTCGAAACCTCCTTGGGGGTTTTTTATCGACCCCGAGAGAGTATCAACTGATGATCGCCCTCGCTGACGTGTCGTTCGGGGCTGTTATCCTCGCCGGTACTGTCCTGATCGCGCTCGGCTACTCGCTGTCCCGCCGATCCGAGCCACTCGGTGTCGCGCCGCTGGCGGCGTTCGCCGTCATCCTCGGACTCGGGTCGGTTATCAGCGGCCTGCTCGGCATCTTTCGTGGTACCGTCGATCCGGCCGTCATGCCGCTGTGGTCACAGATCGGGCTCGTCATCTGGGCGCTGGCCACCGTCCCGTGGGTGCTCTTTTCGCTGGTGTATACGGGCCGATACACGCGGATCCGCTGGCGGACCGTCGGTGTACTCTACGTCCCCTTTATCGGGATCCTCGTCAACTTCGTCTGGAACGTCTCTAGCAGTGGGATTTCGGGAATCGCCAACGTGATCGCCTCGCTCGTGCTCATCTACACGCTCGCGCTGTCGTTTTTCGGCGCAGTGTTGGTGATCCACGCGACGCGGTCGTACGTCCATCTCTCCGTCCGGGAGGGAGTGGCACTGGTCGCCACACCGATTCTCGTCCTCCTCGCGTTGAACTCCGTCGGCAACTTACAGCAGGCCTCGACACTGCTCGCGCCCGCCATCTACGCGTTCGCACTGATCGGCGGCACGGCGAGTTTCGCTGGTGTAGTCCTTCGCGGTTCGGTTCTCGAACAGGCGCCCGCCGTCGAGACGCTCGGTACCCGCGCGATTGTGCAGGAAACCGACGACCTCGTCTTCGTCATCGACAGGGACGGCACCGTCGTCGAGTGCAATCCCAAAGTGTCGGAGACGCTTGCCGTCGGCCGAGAGACGCTCCTCGGTACACCGCTGGCCGAGTTTCTGGGGTTCGACCCCGATGAACTCGCCGAACGAGAGACGATCACGCTCGAAACCGCGGCCGGCAAACGCCAGTACGATCCGCAGGTCTCCGAGATCACCGTCGAAAGCGGTGTCGAACTCGGGGCCGTGCTCAGCCTCCGTGACGTGACCGACCGACAACTGCGCGAACAGCGGTTGGCCGTGCTCAACCGCGTGCTCCGGCACAACCTCCGCAACAAGATCGACATCATCAAGGGCCACGCCGAGGTGCTCCGCGACGACAGACCGAACCAGCACGTCCACACGATCACCGACACCGCCGACGAGATCAGGGATCTGGGCGACGACGCTCGAATCATCGACCGGTTTCTCTCCGAGTCGACCACGCAACGAGTCGATCTCGTCGCGGTCCTCGAAAAGACCCGCGGTTCGCTCGTTACGGAGGACAGCGGGCCGTCGGTTACCGTCGATGCCCCCGAGACGGCCCCCGTCGTGACCAACCGACGGGCGCTTGAAGCGGCGCTGGAAAGCGCCGTCGAAAATGCAATCTCCTACGCGGACTCGGCCGTCGAGATTCGAATCGAAGCGGACGGCGAGGGATACGCTGTCGTCGTCTCTGACGACGGCAGCGGGATCCCCGAGCAGGAACTCCGCTCGATAGACTCCGGGACCGAAACGCCGCTGCAACACGGAACCGGACTGGGTCTGTGGCAACTCAAGTGGGCCGTCACGACGATAGGCGGGGACCTCTCTTTCGAGACGACCGACGGGACGACCGTCCGGTTCACCGTGCCCGACGTGCGGTGACTGTGACACGCGCAATCGGGGATTTATTATCCGGCCAGATCTATTCGTAGGCATGGATTTCACGCGTTCCCCCGAACACCAACAGATCAAGGAGATGGTCTCGGAGTTCACCGACGAGGAGATCAAGCCGCGCGCGGCAGAAATTGACGAGGAAGACGAATTCCCGTGGGAACTGGTCGACGAGATGGCCAGTCTCGGCCTGATGGGCATGCCGATCCCCGAAGAGTACGGCGGTGCCGGCCTGGATTATCACGCCTATGCGACTGCGCTCGAGGAGATCGCACGAGGAAGCGGCGGTGTCGGGACCATCGTTGCGGCGCACATTTCGCTCGCCTGCAACATGATCTACGATTTCGGTGACGAGGAGCAAAAACAGGAGTTCCTCACGCCGCTGGCCGAG
>JBLGCM010000108.1:0-5794 GCA_047617345.1 Natronomonas sp.
TCCTGGTCCGCGACGCGGCGGAGCAGTTCCCGAGTGTCGCTGTTGCCCGAAGCGAGCACCCGCATGTACCGAACTGCGCCCGGAAGCGTCCGTTCGATCTGTTCCCGGCGGACGGCCGCCAGCCGACCCAGGTACCAGCCGCCAGCGCGGATCACACCCCACCGGGCGACTGCGCCGACGAACAGGGAGGCAGCGGCAGCGAGCGGCACGTGTCCGACAGAGGGCGCCGCGAGTTGGTTGATGATCGGTAACCCACGGCCGAAGAATCCGAAAACACGTCGGGCAAGCGACGGCGGCAGGAGGGCCGCACCGGCGAAGACCAGGACGGCAACGGCCAACCCCGCGAGCCAGCCGAGGCCGTAGAGGCGGGCGATGAAGACCTCGAAACTCGTCTTCAGGCCGGTCGAGCGGTATCGCTTGCGGTCCCGATCGTGGACGCTCTCATCCGCGTGTCTCGAAAACAGCGCGTACAACCCCTTGTCGACGGCCCCGAGTCGCCTCGATGACCGACGTTCGACCGCCATCAGCCCATCTCCCCCGTCGAGTCTGAGGCCGTGCGCCCAGCCGAACCATCGGGAGAGAAGTCCTCGGAGTCCTGTGTAGAAGAACCGTCGGCCTGTCGGTTCAGTCGCTCGACGGTCGCGGCCTCGTTCGTCTGGAGGTCCGCGAGCAACTCGAACAGCGCGCCGAACTCGTCGATCCCTTCCCGGACCATGTGCTCGACATAGCGGTGTTTTCGGTGAAATTCGGACTCCACATCGGACTGCTCCCGGTCGGTCAGATCGGCGATCCGTGCGAGCGTCCGGATTCGACAGTCACGCTCGTCGTCGCCGAAGTCGGGGTGGCTGTAGGCGAACTCGAACTCACCGTCAGGAGTGCGGTTCGCGATTCGATTCCAGTAGACCGCGCCGCCATCTTTCCGTATGACGCCGCAGCCGTCGTCGGCGTCGAGAGCACGAAACGACTGCTCGTCGAGCAGTTCGACGACTTCGCCGACGTAGCGCTCGCCGTCGGCCTTGCGCGGGAACACCACCAGATCGACCTCTCGGAGGAGATACGGCGGCAGCCCCTGTTCGACAGCCCGATTGACCAGCGATTCGATATCGGTCGCGTGCGTGGTACCGAGAATGCCGTGGCCGGTGTTGATCGACTCCGCGAAGGTTGCGAAACTCGCGGCCGTGTTGATTTCGGCGATGACCTCGACATCCGGATTCAGGTAGTTACATTCGGTCATCAGATCGGCCATCGTGACTCGCTTGTGCTCGCTTTCGTGATCACGGGTCGTCAGCGAGACGCCAGTTTCGTGTGGGAGTCTGACTTCCCGGGATCCTTCGTCGATGCTGATCGGTCGGTCCTCGAAGGGGATAAACGGCATGTGGGCGTTGAGCAGCGTCGTCTTTCCGACGCCGGTCGGTCCGGAGAAGAGGACAATCCGGTGGTGCTCGTAACAGAGCCACAGCAACGCAACCAGTTCCGTCGGAAGACTCTTTCCCTCGACGAGATCGACGGGTGTAATCGCATCAGTGGCCTGCTTGCGGATCGAGATGTGCGGGCCGTCCTCGCTGATCGTCGGCAGCGCAACCGCACAGCGGATCGTCTCCTCGATACCGTCCGGACTGAGATTGACCTTCGCACTCGGGGACGTCGAGTTCAGTTCCATCCCGTCGGCGGCCGCGAGTTGAGTGACGACGTTGACGAACTCCTGTTCGTCCTCGAAGACGAGATTTGTTGGCACCCGTTCGGCCGCCCGGTCCCGCGGGATCACTTTGATCCGCTCGCCGACGCGGTTGGCCTCGATATCTTCGAGGTGGGGGTCACGAATCGGAACCGTGAGCTTCCCGTAGGCGACGTAATCCCGCAGGACGTAGTAGACGAGATCTTCGAGACGGTTCTCGTCGTACTCGCGGTCGACCGGCGGGACCATCAGTCCGTATTCGGCGAGAGCTGATTTGAGGCGGTACCTCACAGCCTCCAGCCACGCCCGGGTGTCCCGGCGTCGGAGACGGCGGGCGAGCAGTTCCGAGGCTCGTTCGTGGACGAACGCCCGCTCGTCGTGGATAATCCCCTCGACGGCGGTCTCCCAGATGCGCTCTTTGCACTCGGCAATCAACTGCTCGTCGCCGGGGAGCAGATCCGGTTCTCGGACCGCGTACTTCTCGCTGAAGGGATCCTCGCCGAGCAGGTTCGCCCGGTACCGGATGACCGGCACCTCGAACTCGTGGAAGTCGACGGTGTACCGTTCGATCCGCTCGCTCGCGAACCGGTCGAGAAATTCGGGATCGTCCGGGAGATCCGTCATCGCGGGGGCATAATTGGTCGTGTGAACGACGATTCCCCCCTCTTCGGTATCGGCGACCTCGATCCGGTCGTCGAGGGCGTACGGCGTCAACTCGCCGAGACAGGCCAACTCCGCCAGCGCGTGGTAGCCGATCCGCTGGCGCGCCCGACTCGAACTGTCGAGCAACCGGTCGAGAACCCGCTCGTGTTTGTCTGCGAATCCGCCGTCCATCACCTCGACCGCCCCCTCACGGGTCAACGGCCGCTGAAGGCGGGCATCGGCGAAGTGGTCTATCACCCGATCGAGCTGTCGTCGGTTCCCGCTGGTCAGCGCCGGCTCTCGGACCTCGTACCGGAACGCCGTTCCCGCCCGCGAGATCGTGACGACGACGCCCGGATGAACCTCGGACTGCTCCTGGACGTCACTCGCGTACCACGCCTCCGGATCGTCCGGTGCGAGCGGCGGCGGAATCGTCTGCTGTCCATCCTCTCTACCTGGAATGTGTACGTCGCCGGAACTCATCTGGAGAGTTTGCTCGCCTGTTCGTATATAAATGTCACCAAGACAGCCGGTGTATAAATCATTTCAAATGAGCGTTTTTTGTGGTTAATTATCGTGGTTGACACGCAGTTGTGGCAACAACTGGGTCAACAACAACCGTTTATTTTCCGCTGGCCGTCGGGGCGAGCATGGACGAAGCGTCGATCCGACTCGGCGTCGACATCGGCGGCACCTTCACCGATATCGTACTGGCCGCCGACGGAGAGATGACGACCGCAAAGGTTCCGACGACGGCAGACCGTAGTGAAGCCGTCATCGAGGGGATCGGACGCGTCTGTGAGGACGCCGAGATCGCGGCGGATCGAGTCGACTCGTTTCGACACGCGACGACGGTCGCGACGAACGCGCTGCTTGAGGGCAACGGGGCACAGACAGCCCTGCTCACCACGGAGGGATTCGGCGACGTGCTGGAGATCGGCCGACAGAACCGCCCGTCGCTGTACGATTTCACGGAGCGATCACCCGATCCGCTGGTGCCGGCCGAGCGGCGGTACGAACTCGCCGAACGGGCGAGCCACGACGGAATCGAAACCGAACTCGACGCAGACGAACTTGCCGCTGTGATCGACGACTTCGGCGACGAGACCGAGAGCGTCGCAGTCTCCTTTCTGCATGCCTACGCGAATCCGGAAAACGAACGCGAGGCGGTCTCGATGCTGCGAGAGCAGACCGACCGCCACGTCGTTGGCTCCCACGAGATCCTCCCCGAGTTCCGGGAGTACGAGCGGACGGCGACGACGGTCGCAGATGCGTTCGTGACACCCATTCTCAGCAGCTACCTCGGTCGACTGGAAGCGAAGGCGACCGAGCGGACCCTCCCGAAGCCACAGATCATGCAGTCAAACGGCGGGATCGCCGGGACCGTGCAGATCCGCCGGCACGCGGTCACGACTGCCCTCTCCGGTCCCGCTGCGGGCGTCGTCGGCGCCTCGCTCTTCGAGGACGGCGACGGCGTAATTAGCTTCGACATGGGCGGTACATCGACAGATGTGGGATTGGTTCGAGACGGTGAGATCGAGCGGACGACCGAGGCGGATGTCGGCGGTCATCCGATCCGCGTTCCGATGGTCGCCGTCGAGACGGTCGGTGCGGGTGGCGGATCGGTGGCGTGGGTCGACGAGGGCGGAGCGCTCCGGGTCGGCCCCCGCTCGGCCGGTGCGGATCCGGGGCCGGCCTGCTACGGCGAGGGCGGCGACCGCCCGACGGTCACAGACGCGACCCTCCAACTCGGCTATCTCGGCGCCGGGACGACGCTCGGAGGGGAGTTGCGACTGGAGGCCGACCCCGCCGAACGAGCGCTGTCCGAACTCGCAGAGGAGGCGGGGCTGTGCGGAGTGACAGAGGCCGCCCGGGGAGCCTATCGGATCGCGACCGAGCGGATGAGTCAGGCCCTGCGGACGGTGACGGTCCAGGAGGGCCACGATCCCCGGTCGTTCGCGCTTGTCGCCTTCGGCGGTGCCGGGCCGATGCACGCCGCGGCGCTGGCTGACAGACTCGGAATCGACCGAGTCAGGATTCCGCTCGCGAACGGCGTCCTCTCGGCGCTCGGATTGCTCGCCGCTGCTCACCAGCAAGACGGTTCCCGAACGATCCGCGAATCACTGGCCGCCATCGGAAGGGAGCGGCTGGAAGGAGCCTTCGCCGATCTGGAGGCGAGCGTCAGAGACGACCTGCCCGGGCCAGCGGCAACGATTACCCGGAAAGCGGACCTCCGGTACGAGGGACAGAGCCACGAACTCGCCGTCGAAATCGGCGACACCGTCTCGACCGCGGACATCACCGACCGATTCCACGCCGCTCACGAACGGATCCGGGGCTATCGCCTCGCCGACGAACCGGTCGAACTGGTGACGATACGCGTGACTGGGACCGCCCCGACCGACGAACCAGATATCACACACGAAGGAAAATCAGTCAGAAGCGAGACGCGGCAGGCGTATTTCGACGGTGCGTTCCGGTCGACGCCGGTGTACGAACGCGAGGGACTTCCGGTCGGCACTGAACTAGACGGCCCGGCAATCTTCGAGGGCGGTGAGAGTACCGTCGTCGTCCCGCCGACGTGGACAACGCGGGTCGACAGGCGCGGTACGCTGGAGGTGACACGATGAGCGACGATTCGCCAGCGGATAGAGCGTCAGAGATCGATGCAGTCGAGTTGGAGATTCTCCGGAGCCAGCTCGAGGGCATCGCCGAGGAGATGGGCGAACTGCTGATCCGCGGCGCGTACTCGCCGAACATCACCGAACGGCGGGACTGTTCGACCGCGCTGTTCGATGCCGACGGCCGGATGGTCGCACAGGCCGAACACATCCCGGTCCACCTCGGTGCGATGCCGGAAGCGGTCGACGCCGTCCTCGACTGCAGTCCCCGGCCGGGAGACGTGTTCGTACTCAACGATCCATTTCGGGGCGGCACACACCTGCCGGACGTGACGCTCGTCTCGCCAATCACACACGAAGGAGAGATAGTTGCGTACGCCGTCTCCCGAGCACATCACGCCGACGTGGGTGGAATGGCGCCCGGAAGCATGCCCGCGGGAGCGCGTGAGATTCAGCAGGAGGGACTGCGACTGCCGCCGGTTCGACTGGTGGCAGAAGGCGAGCGAAACGAGGACGTCGAGTCGCTGTTTCTGGCAAACGTCCGCAGTCCCGAGAAGCGGCGGGCAGATCTGCGCGCACAGCTCGGGGCCAACGAGCGAGCAGAGACGCGACTCCGGGAGCTACTGGCGGAACACGACAGGGCGCTCGGTCCGATTTTCGATGCGGTGATCGAGTACTCTCGCGAGCGAATGTACGCAGAACTCCGAGAGATTCCGGACGGCGAGTACCGCGCGGCGGACGTACTGGAGGGAGACGGAGTGAGCGACCGAGAGATAGCCATCGAGGCGACTGTGACCGTCGACAGCGGATCGATAACCGTCGATTTCGCGGGGACGACATCGCAGGTCGCCGGCAA
>JBLGCM010000109.1:0-5786 GCA_047617345.1 Natronomonas sp.
CGTGGAGAATCTGAGTGAGGACAACGCTGTCTTTGCCGCCGGAGAGGCCGATAACCCACGTTTCGGGACTGTCGACGGTTGCGTCGTCGGGAAGGAGATTGTCTTCCCGGACTCGGCTACGGACTCGCTTCTCTACCGAGGCACAGAAGTGTTCTTCACACATGTGCAGACCGGAGTAAGCGGCGTGCATGACCGCCTCGCTCGGACACTTGTCGCACTCCATTACCCCGGGGTAATCGACTGCGGCGGTTGACCCTTTCGACTCCGATTCTGCTCCCGCCGGCATTTCAGTATCGTTTTGCCTCCTGGACCGTTACCGTCGCGTATGGACTCGTGGGATCGGGAACGGGCGGTCGACCGCGTCGAGGAACTCGTCGAGACTGTCGAGGCTGAACAGATGCCCGTTCCCGTCCGGGAGATATGGGTCTACGGCGATGTCGCGCTCGGCCTCGACCCGGTCGAGCGTCTCGATGTCTATCTGACCAAGGATATCCTGCTCCACGACGACGCCGACCGGGAAGCCGAATTCCGCGGAGAGTACGGGGTCAAAAGCGTCGGCAAGACGGTCCGGGCGGAGTGGGCCGAGCAGTACCCCGAGCACCTCCAAGCAACGTCCGGCGGCCATGCCGCCCCCGAGCAGTGTCTGGCCGCTCACCTGCTCGGCGAGGAACCGATCCATCTCGAAGTCTGCAACGCGAGTTTCGAGGATAACGTGAGACAGCGACTCGAGGGGGCGCTAGCCCGCGAGTCCTACGAGGAGATCCTCGATCCACGGGGTGTCTGCCTCTGGATGGAGGGCACTCGCTCGACGGAAGCGTTCGAGAAACTCCGCGCCGGCGAGTTCGTCTTTCCGACCCTCCCGGACGCTCTCGAGATGCTCGGGGCCGAGGCGGAGACTGCCCAGGTGGCTGCCGACGCTCTCACCGAGTCCCGCGAGCAACAGGCGGGAAGCTCTGTTCGCGGCGACGTGATCTGAGGGCTAGACGCTCCCGATGGTCACGTAGAACGGAATCGTCTCGGTTCGTCGGTACTGATCGTCCTGAACTTGTTCGATTGCCTCGCGGCCGATTGCCCGCCACTGCTCGCGCAACGCATCGAAGTCTTCGGGGGACGTCTCACCGGCCAGAATCGTCTCCCGGTCGGTGTCGATTCCCGCGCCGCTTGCCTTTCTGCGGATCGATTCCAGCGCCTGCTCGGAGTACGGCGGCTCGGTGACTCGCCGGTGGTCGTAGCGCTCGACAGCGACGACGTCCAGTCCCGCTGCGGCGAACAGTTCGCTGGCCTCTCCCATCGTCGCGTCCGTATCGACCCCCTGGACGTACAGCGCCCGCGCCCGCTCGGCGAGTTCTGCCTCGCCGTCGACGGTCGAGTCGATTGTGACGGCGCTGTTGTCGGGTTCGATGACTGCCACTCGGTCCCGCGAGACGCGAGCGAACTCTTCGAGTGCTTCGACTGGATCCGGGAGATTCACCAGCAGCGCTTGGCAGACGACCAGGTCGAAGGCATCGGAGCTGAAGGGTAACTGAGTGGCGTCACCGAGGGTGCGCGGCGGCGCGACGTGATTCAGCAGTTCCCGGTCGGCGTCGAGTGCGACTACTTCGCCGGGTGTCTCCGCTCTGAGAACGCGCGTCAGTTCGCCGGTTCCCGCGCCGACATCCAGCACGCGCTTGCGGCTATCGAGTGCCAGATCGGTTAACGCGGTTCGGGAGTCCTCCCACATCCCCTCGCGAGTCGTCTCCAGATACTCGGCGGTGAACCGGCGCACAGCCGTTCTTGCCGGCAAGACGGTAAAAGGAGCGCGGTTCAGAGCAACTCTCGAAGGGAGTCTCCGTCCCCGGTGATCGACTCGCTCAGCGCCGCCGCCAGTTCGGTGGTCTCTCCTCCCGAGCCGCCGCTTTCGAGCATCGCGGTGACGGATTCGGGCAACTCCGGTCGGGGGGCGCTCTCGTGGCGGCGGATCCGCTCGGTCTTGGCCGTCTGTTCGTGGACGGCCCGCAACATCGGAGCACCGCGGAGATACTCGAAGCGGTCGAGCAGCAAGACGCCCCGTTCGGTGAATCCGTAGAAGGTCCCGGGAACGTTTCGCTTGCGCTGGCTCGAGTCGAGTTTGTGCGTCTCGACGAGGCCGAACTCCGCTAACTCTGCGAGTTGATCGAGAACTGCCGACTCGCTTTTCTGGCTGTAGTAGGCGAGTTCGGCCAGCGAGGGGAGCGACGCGGGGTGGCCCAGGATCGTCTGGATGATCCGGTGGCGGGTTTCCTGTGCGAAGATCGCGTGCAGTTCTCGCTGTGTCTCGAACGGTGAGAGGTGCTCTCCCGGCGGTATCTCGTCCATACTGCCGGTTTTTCGCGGGCCGTATTATAACTTGGCTGTTCTAACTTGGTTTGTCCAAGCTAACTGGGTCGCTGGATCTGACAGACTGATTCGAGCAGGGTCTGGCCAGCGGCCGGGTTCGACAGCGCTGTCCCGCCGAGGACACCGCTCCCGGCCAATTGGCGGTGGTCGCGACGATCCAGCCCGCGGTCAGCGCGGCGGGGTCCGGACCTCAGTCACGCAGTTCCCGCACGCGGTCGATGTTCCACTCGTAGCTTTTGCCGTTCTCGGTCGGCGTTTCCAACACGAGCGGCACGTCACGGACCGCCTGGTGGTTGATGAACGCGCGCATTCCGTCTTCGCCAATTTTCCCCTCCCCGATGTGGGCGTGTTCGTCCTTGTTGGTCCCGCAGTCGTGTTTCGAGTCGTTGAGGTGGACGGAGGCGAGGTCGTCGAATCCGATCACGTCGTCAAATTCGGCGAGTGACTGCTCGACGGCGTCGGGCGTCGAGAGATCGTAGCCCGCGGCGAAGGCGTGGGCGGTGTCGAGACAGACTTCGATATCGGCGTCGGTGCGGTCGATCACGCCCGCGAGATGCTCGAACTCCCCGCCGAGTTTGGTGCCGCTGCCCGCGTCGGATTCGATCAATAGGGTCACGTCGTCTGGAATCTCCAGTGAGTCGATGACTTCGGCCGCATTGTCCAGTCCGCCCTCGATGCCAGCGCCGGTGTGCGCGCCCAGATGGACGTTGACGTACTCGATGTCCAGTCGGTCGGCGGCGTCGAGTTCGGCCTGCATACTGGAGCGGGACTTCCCTCGGAGGTCCTCTTTCGGCGTGGCGAGATTGACGAGATACGAGGAGTGGATGACCCACGGGCCGACGCCGGATTCGGCGGAGCAGTCGACGAACCGATCCGCCTCGTCGTCAGAAATCGAGGGGTCCTGCCAGACCTGCGGCGACGTCGTGAAAATCTGTCCGCAGTTGCCGCCGACGTCTACCTGTCGCTGTACTGCGTTGTCGACTCCGCCTGCCACCGAAACGTGCGCGCCTACCTGCATACTGCATCGGAAGAAACCCGCAATCATAGTGGCTTCGGAAGCCACCGCGGCGGGACTGGCAACTCACTCCGTCAGCGGATCCGTCCGCTCGCGGTTCCACGCGTCGGCGTCGTATTTTCGTGCCGCGGTCTCGCGAGCCCGGTCCAACTCTTCGTCGGTCCACGTCCCTCCGCCGGCATCGACCCACTCCGCCAGTGCGGTTTCGAGGTGATCGACCGCAGTCGAACGCTCGATCCCGGACTGCTCGCGGATCGACGTAACCCGCCCGGTGAACTGCTCGGCCGCGATCTCCTCGGTCGCGAAGACGCCGAGATGTCGCGCCGGCCGGAGCGAGTACGACAGCGACCCGTGCTGAATCACGGCGTCGCGCTGGCGATACTGGGCGTTGCCGCTGATTTTCCGTCCGCCGGCGAGGATGTCGTGGGCCGGGTGAATCCCCCGCAGATAGCAGGCCGGCCGGTAGATCGAGTCCCGCTCTGATTCGGCGAAGTCAGCGTCGACACCCATGCGCCCGAAGGCATCGAGGATCGGCCCACAGAGCAGTTCGTACGAATCCATCAGGTCGCCGGGTAGTTCCTCGGCCGGCGCGATGATCGAGTAGGAGATGTCCCCGACGTGGTCGTGATAGATCCCGCCGCCACCGGTCTGTCGCCGGGTGACGGTGATTCCTTCCTCCTGGCAGTACTCCCAGTCGATGCTGTCCGGTGACTGCCGGTAGCCGGCACTGAGAGTGCTCGGCTCCCACCGATAGACACGCAGGGTTCGCGGGCCGCCCGCCGCGGCCGTCTCGGCGGCGACTTCGTCGAGTGCCATCTGCATCGGGCCGGGACGGCGTTCTTCGCGAATCAGGCGCCACTCCCGGTCGGCCAGATCGGTCATACCCCCCGTAGGAGCGGGGCCGACAAAGGCGTGACTCCTCGTTCGGAACCGACAGACCGAATTATCCCCTCGGTGGTTATCCGGTATGACCGAGTTCAACCACGAGACGGAAATCGACGTTCGGTTCCGTGATCTGGACCCGATGGGTCACGTCAACAACGCAGTGTACGCGAGTTTCCTCGAACACGCTCGGACGCTGTACATCGACGACGTCTTCGGCGGCCGGCCGGAGGAGATCAACGTCGCTCTCGTCAACCTCGAAATCGACTTCAAGCGGCAGGTTCGCTTCCGCGAAACCGTGACCGTCGGTGTCGGCGTCACGGAACTCGGCGAGTCGAGTGTCACGATGGAGTACGAGGTCCGAACCGGCGGTGAACTGGCCGCCACGGCGCGTACGATCCTCGTCGCTCTCGACGACGAGGGCGACTCCCGCGCGATGCCCGAGGGGATCCGCGAGGCGATCCGCGATCACGAGGGGCTGTAACGCATCGGGGTTTTTGGCTCCGCGGCGTCTCCGGTGGGGTATGCCACGAGGAATTCTCGTTCCGAACGACGAACCCGATCTCGCATCGTTCGCCGAACGCGCCGAGTCGCTTGGCTATCACTCGCTGTGGACGGGCGAACTCTGGACCCGCGACGCCTTTATCGCGCTGACCGACGCCGCAGACGCGACGACCGAAATCGATCTCGGGACGGCTATCGCGAACGTCTACGGTCGGACGCCCGCGACGCTCGCGCAGGCGGCGGCCACGCTGGATCGGGTCTCTGATGGGCGCGCCCGTCTCGGCCTCGGCACCTCGACGCGGAAGGCGGTCGAGGATCTGCACGGGATGTCCTTCGAGAACCCGGCGCGGCGGCTCCACGAGACGGCCGAACTCGCCGGCGAGTTTCTCAACGGCTCGGGCCGGGTCTCCTACGAGGGCGAACTGTTCGAGGTCGCCGATTTCCCGGCGCTCGGTGCGGACGTGCCCGTCTACACCGCTGCGCTGGGACCGGCGACACGGCGGGCGACCGGCCGGACCGGAGACGGCTGGCTGCCGCACAACATTCCGTTCGGGAGGCTTTCCGCGGCCTTCGAGACCATCGCGGAGACGGCTCGCGAGCGCGACCGGGATCCGACCGAGATTACCGTCGCGCCGTACGTTCCGTCCGCGGTGAGTGAGGATGGCGAGCGAGCGAGAGACGCGATCCGCGGCCACGTCGCCTACTACGTCGGTAGCGGTGCGGGCTATCGCCGGGCGGTCGCCCAGCAGTTCCCCGACGGCGCCGAGGCGGTCGCCGAGGCGTGGGACGCAGGTGACCGCGAGCGCGCACGCGAGGAAGTGACCAGCGAGATGGTCGATGCGCTCGGCGTCTCGGGGACGCCTGCAGCGGCCCGCGACCAGTTCGAGTCGGTCGCCTCGCTGGCTGTCGTCGACGACCCGCTGGTGGTCGTTCCGAACGGGACGTCCCAGGATATCAAAGAGCGGACTATCGACGCGCTGAGCCCGGCCTGACTACTGTCTCCGGCCGAGAAACGCCGTTTCGGTGCTCG
>JBLGCM010000110.1:0-5747 GCA_047617345.1 Natronomonas sp.
GCCGCCCGTCTGAAGTTCCGGGCCGCGATCCGGTCTCGCTCCTCGAAGTCTTCGCCGGCGTACATCGAGTGAATCAGGTAGTAGGCGGCGTCGACGCCCGAAAGCGAGTTCTCGAAGCTCCCTCGGTCGAGGACGTCGCCTTGGTAGACCTCGACGCCGTCGGGAGCGTCGTACCGGCCCGAGTCCCGGACGAGCGCCCGGACCTCGTGGCCGGCGGCGACCAGTTTTTCGACGAGTAACCCGCCGACGAAGCCCGTCGCACCGGTGACGAGAATGCGCATACACGGACATAGGAGCCGTCTGTCTTAACAGTCCGCCACGGCGGGGGCAATTCCGGTTGGTCGCGGCCATCCTCAACAGCCCGGACAGTCACAGTAGCTCTCACAGACCGGGTTCGCGCAGTCGGGACTCCGGGCCGAACAGTAGCTGCGGCCGTGGCGGATGAGCAGGACGTGCAGCGGGTAGGTCAGTTCGTCGGGGACGATCTCGTTCAGGACGTCGTGGGCGCGCTGGTTGCTCGCCGACTCGGGGACGAGCCCGAACCGTTTCGAGACTCGCTCGACGTGGGTATCGACGGCCATCGTCGGCTTCCCGAAGGTGAAATTCAGGACGACGCTCGCAGTCTTCGGGCCGATGCCTTTGATGTCGGTCAGCCACGCCCTCGCGTCGGCGGTTTCCATCGCGTCCAGGAAGGCCAGCGAGTACGCGCCCCCAGTCTCCTCGCGGACGGCCGAGAGCGCGCGTTGGATGCGCTCGGCCTTCTGATTTGCGAGGCCAGCGATCCGAATCGTCTCGGCAAGTTCGTCGGCGTCGGCGGCTTCGATGGCGGCGAGATCGTCGTACCGCTCGAACAGCGCTTCGGAGGCGCGTTCGGTGTTCTCGTCGGCGACGTTCTGAGAGAGAATCGTCGTCACGAGTTGGCGGACGCCCTCGCCGGGGTCCGGATCCGCCTCGGCACCGTGTGCGCTGGTCCCCTCGACAGCCTCGTGCAGGGCGGTGAGGTCGTCGTGTAACTGTCGAACGCGGCGCTCGTCCCACTCCGCTGGTGTCGGCATGCTCGCCCGTTGGACTCCCGGTACTTGAAGACGACGGGACGAGCGCGGTCGCTGGGAAAACATATGAGAGGGCGGAGCCTGAAGGGGTGATATGGACGACGTGGACAGCCAGGATATGCCCGGTGCGCTCGTCGCGGAGTATCTCGAGCGCGAACGCGGCACGCTGGCACTGTTAGACGAACTCGAAAAGCTGTCCATCGAGGGAGACCACGACCGCCTCCGCGAGCGGATCCGCGGGTTCGCGGAGAACAATCAGCAGGTGTTCTACACCGTCGCGCTCGCACTCACCGGCTCCGAACACTTCTTCGGCGATGTGGAATCCCAACTCGGCGGCGAGCCGGCCGACAAACTCCGGAAGCTCGCAGAGACCTATCCGTCGCTGGCCGAGCCGTTCAGCCTCGTCCGCATGGAAGTCTCCAGCGAGCGGTACAACCCCCTGACGGGGCTCGACGTGACGACGACCTATCACGCACAGGAGGAGGTGCCGCTCGTCTCCTATACTGCGTACTCCGGCGGCGTCGACCTCTTCGAGTATCGCGGCTCTCCCGAGGAAGTGCTGCAGTCGGCGAGCTACCTCGTACAGGCGACCAACGACTCACTGGAGGCCGCCCTCCAGCAGAATCACTCGGTGAACACCGACGAACTGAGCGAGTTGATCGACCGCCGCGAGAAACTCGAATCCGAGCTCAACCACCTCCACGATCTCATCGACGAACTGCGGCGCAGTCCCATCGACGAGTAGCTACAGCGCATCGAGCAGCCGGTCGATGTCTTCCTCGGTGTTGACCGCGTGGACAGATGCCCGACAGGCGTCGGGGTCGGGAAGCGAGCGGATCTGAATGCCCCGCTCGGCGAGGCGCTCGACGGTCGCCTCCGGATCGTCGGCAGCGAAGGTGACCAACCCGCTCTGTGAGTCTTGCGGTGAGAGCAACCGATCACCCAACCCCTCTTTCAGCCGATCCGTCAGCCGGGAGATCCGCCTATCGACCGTCTCCAGCCCGACCGCTTGCAACTGCTCGATTGCCGCCTCCAGCGCGACGAACGGCGCGACTGAGCGCGTTCCGAGGTCGAACTTCCGGGCGTCAGCGTGGAACTCGTACTGCTCGGCGCTGTACTCCTCGACGGAGTAGTAGCCGATCCGCGTCGGCGCGAGCGCGTCCAGCGCGTCGTCCCCGACGTACAGAAAGCCCGCGCCCCAGACGCCGAGCAGCCACTTGTGACCGGACCCGGCGACGAAATCCGCGCCCCACTCTTCCACTGCGAGCGGCTGCTGGCCCGGGGCCTGTACCGCGTCGACGAGCACGCGCGCGCCGGCATCGTGAGCGATGTCGACGATCTCCTCGACGGGTTGGCAGTTCCCGTAGCTCCAGGTCGGGGAGTTGAAACAGAGGAGCCGTGCATCCGAGACGGCCGCCGTGAGGTCGTCCAGATCGAGTCGCCCCTCGGTCGTTTCGAGGACGCGAACCTCGATGTCGCGCAGTTCGGCCATCCGTTCCCAGGGGAGGCGGGCGGCGCTGTGTTCGGTGTCGGTTCGGACGACGACGTCGCCCGGTTGCCAGTCGATGCTCGTGGCGACGTGGTTGATGCCGTCGGCGGTGCTCTGGGTCAACGCGACGTTTCTGCTCGCGGTGCCGAGTAGGTTCGCGACGGCCTCGCGGGCGCGTCCGGTCGCCTCGTCTGCTGCCTCGTACATTCCCTCGTTCGCGGGGCTCTCGTACTGGTGGTAGCGCTCGAACGCCGCGGCCGCATCGACGACGGATCGGGGGCTCGGTCCGCTCGCCCCCCAGTTGAGATAGATACACTCCTCGAAGGCGGGAATCTCGCTGCGAAGCGTCTCGGGATCCATACAAAGGGCTTGGCCGCGGGACGTATCAATCCATCTCCGCCAGTGCCGCCCAATCTCTCGCGAGAGAGATCCGTTCTCGACGTTTCTTCAGGACGGAACTGATGACCCAATGATTATTAGATGCCCTGCCAACAGTACATAGTATGAAAGTCGTCCTGATTGGTGTCGGGCAGGCCGGCGGGAAGGTGACGCAGGTGCTCGCCGAGTTCGACCACGAGATGGGCTTTGGCGCGATTCGTGGCGCATTTGCGGTCAATACTGCGGAGGCGGATCTGCAGTCGCTCGATATCGACACGATGCTGATCGGACAGGACAGAGTCAAAGGCCACGGTGTGGGCGGGGACAACGAACTCGGCGCGGAGATCATGCAAGCGGAGGCGACGGAGGTGATGGACGAACTCGACGCCCGGATCGCGACCGACGCCGAGGCGGTGATGATCGTCGCGGGTCTCGGCGGCGGCACCGGCAGCGGCGGCGCGCCCGCCCTCGCCAAGGAACTCAACCGGATCTATGACGTGCCGATCTACGTCCTCGGCATCCTGCCGGGCCGTAACGAGGGCTCGCTGTACCAGGCCAACGCCGGTCGCTCGCTCAAGACCGTTATCAGAGAGGCCGACTCCGCGCTGTTGATCGACAACGACGCCTGGCGGACCAGCGACGAAACCGTCGAAGAGGGCTTCGAGAACATCAACCAGCAGATCGCACAGCGAATCGGTCTGTTGCTCGCCTCCGGCGAAGTCGTCGAGGGCGTCGGCGAGAGCGTCGTCGACTCCTCGGAGATCATCAACACGCTCAGAGACGGCGGTATCGCGAGCCTGGGCTACGCCAGCGCCGAGGCAGCCGAAGAGGCCGGTGAGAACGTCAACACGATAACGAGTCTGACACGCAAATCGCTTCTCACGGGGATGAGTCTCCCCAACGCCGTCGACGCGGAGGCCGCGCTGTTGGTCATCGCGGGCCAACCGGAGCGGATCTCTCGAAAGGGTGTCGAGCGCGCCCGTAAGTGGGTCGAAGAGGAAACTGGCTCGTTACAGGTCCGCGGCGGCGACTTCCCGCTCGATAGCGACCGGCTCGCCGCGCTGGTGTTGCTCGGCGGCGTCGAACGTTCTCAGCGGGTCCAGGAGTTCATGGATCGGGCGCGCGAAGCAAATCAGGCGACCGAGGAACGCGATTCGACCGAGCAGTTCGGAAACGACGATCTTGACGACCTCTTCTGATTACTTCAACAGCGTTGCGCCGTCGAAGGAAGCGCGGTCGTACTCCATGTCCATCAGGGTCAGGATCGTTGGTGCGATGTCGTAGAGATCCGCGTCCGAGATCCGGGCGTCGTCATCGTCGATGTACAGACAGGCGTTGTCGAAACTGTGCATCCCGTTTCTCGGGCCGGTGCCGAATACCTCGCCGTCGCCGCCGAATCCGGCTTTCAGGTCGAAACCGTGGTTCGGGATGGCGACGAGATCGGGCGCGATGTCGTCGTGGTCGCCGCGGAAGGCGTCCTCTTTGGTCTCGACACGGTCGACGACCGGGTTACCGTCGGGGCCGGTCAGCGACTCCAGCGCTTCTTTCAGTTCCCTGCGAGTCCCCTGATACTCCGACTCGGGGACGCTCCCGCGCGGGTCGCGGCCCTCGAGGTTGATGTAGAACCGGCCCGGTATGAGCGAGTACGCTCGTGTCTCGTCGGCAATGTCGGCCAGTTCGTCCGGGTCGTCGCCCTCGTATTCGAGCCAGCCCTCCCGTTCGAGCCACTCGTTGAAGTGGACCTCGTAGTTCAGCGTCGTGAAGCCGTGATCCGACGCGACGACGAGCGTCACATCTTCGGGCAGCATCTCTCGGATCTTACCGATGTACTCGTCGACTTTCCGGTAAAAGTCCATGAACTCCTCGTAGTACTCGCCGTCGTGCTCGTAATCCTCGAATAGGAAGTGGTTGACCCGATCGGTCGTCATAAAGACGCCGAAAAAGAGATCCCAGTCGTCTTCGGTGAAATAGTGCTCGAAGGCCTCAAACCGTTTGTCGATGGTTTCGTGGGCGTCTTCGATGAAGTCGGTCTTGTCGTCGTCGTGCCCGAGTCTCGCGTTGACATCGATCCGGTAGTCGATGCTCTCGAGATACTCCCGGAGATCGTCGGGATAGGCTGCCTTGTCGACGCCGGGGGAGAGAAAGCCCGAGACCTGCCGCTGGATCTCCCGGTCCGGCGGGAAGGTGACGGGAACGTTCATCACTGTCGCCTCTCGACCCGCGTCGTCGACACGCGACCAGAGCCGCTTGGCCTGCACGTCCCGCCCCATCGGAACGTACGTCTCGTAAGAGCCGACCTCGCGGTCCTGGAAGCCGTAGACACCCGTCTCGCCGGGGTTCATCCCCGTCGTGAGTGCGGGCCAGCAGGCGCTCGATTCCGGCGGCACGATACTGTCGATCGCGCCGGCGCTGCCCTCCCGTTCGATTGCAGCGAAGTTCGGGAACTCCTCCGGGTGGTCGGCCAGCAGACTGTACGGCACGCCGTCGATACCGATGAACGCGACCCGCGGTCCATCGTCACCGCGGATCCGGTCGAACAATCCCATACATCCGCTACTGGTGTGTCCCACAAGAAGCTTCTTCTCTCTGTGCGGCGCTCGTCGCCCGAACGGCCGGTCTCACGTCGCCAAAAGCAGAAACATCTGTCACTCCCGGTCTGTCCGGTCCGGCGCCTCGTCCTCGCGCTGAGTCCCGTCGCTCGGCTCGAAATTCTCGGGCACTACTGTCAGGTGGTCGAATCCGACGGTCTGATTGCTTGCCGCCATCACGGTTGTACGTAGCGTGCGAACACTCAAATAATTACTCATAATTATAAATAATCGGTAACT
>JBLGCM010000111.1:0-5701 GCA_047617345.1 Natronomonas sp.
CGTGCGGGCGAGCGGGCCGAGCACCATGAACGGCGAGTGATCGCTGAAGCGGTCGAGGCCGTCGCTGTCGGAGGGGACGCGCCCAAAAGTCGGCTTGAGACTGGCGACGTGACAGCACGAGGCCGGCACGCGGAGCGAACCGCCGATATCCGAACCGGTGGCAATCGCTGTCAGCCCGGCCGCGAGCGCAGCGGCGGATCCGCCGGAGGAACCGCCCGCGGAGCGCTCGTAATCGAACGGCGTCGGTGTCGAGCCCCGGAGTCTGTTGTCCGTCTTGATCGTGTGCCCGAGTGCGGGCGTGTTCGTCGTCCCGACGATGACCGCACCGGCGGCTTCCAGCCGCTCGACCGTGATGGAGTCGGTCTCGGCGACGTGGTCGGACAGCGGCGCGAGGCCGAGCGTGTTGCGCACGCCGGCTTTGCGCTGCATGAGGTCTTTGATCGCCACGGGGACGCCGTGCAGCGGTCCGAGATCTTCCCCTGCTGCGGCGGCCTCGTCCGCGCGGCGGGCCTGCTCGCGGGCGGACTCCTCGATCAGCGTCACGAAGGCGTTCAGTTCGTCGTGCTCGGTGATGCGGTCGAGATGGGCGTCCAGCACTGCTTTTGCGGAGATGTCGCCGGATCGGATCGCGTCTGCGAGCGCTCCTGCGGGTGCGCCGATGGGGTCGTCCATACGGATACCGACCGCCGGTCAAAATATAAACGTCGGGGTGAAAACCGACGGGAATCAGAAGGGCGCTTCGGGGTCGGTCCCCTCGTCGGGAAGCGTCGGTTCCGGGACCTTCGCGTCCGTTTCGACGGCTTCGATATCGCCGGACTCCTCGAATTTCTGTTCCATCTCGGCGAGCGTTTCGTTGACGGCCTCGCTCTGCTGGTGGCTCTCGGCGACGCGAACCCTGACGAGATCGTACTCGTGACGGTCCGACAGCGCGTTCCAGGCCCGGAACGATCCCTTGGTGAGCGTATCGCTCTGCGGACAAAACTCCGTCGTCGGCGAGAACTCCGCGCGAAGTACGGACGGATCCTCGGTATCGACGGCGTATCGATAGCCCGCTTCCGCGTGTCGGGTATCCCGGTTCAGCTTCGCGAGGTTGTAGCCGAAGGTCATGTCGTAGACGCCGCGCTCCTCGAAGATTTCCGCCGTGAGCCGGTGGAACTGGACGTGGCGCTGCCCTTCGAGGATGTCGTGGCCTAACAGAAACGATCCCGGCTCGGGGATGTACTCGGGCTCGAAGGCCGTCTCGTCGCCGAAATCGGTTTTCCCGTCACCGATGAGCGAGCGGATACCTTTCATATCTACGGGGACGTCCGCCACTCCGACAGAGATTGTCCCGAATATATTCGCCTATCTGAGACGGGTGACTCACCGGGCGCGTATCCGATGAGTTGCAGTGGCCGGCAAAAATTAATGGGAGTACCGCTCAAACAGGGAAGTACTGTATGGTTGAGATTCCCGACTCTCTGCAGAGTTTGTTCACTGCTACCGTCGAACAACGCGAGGACAGATACTATATCGAGATTCCCGAGTCCGAAATCGAGCACGATGCGGCCACACTCGGCGAGACCTACCGGGTCGCCGTTCTGCCCCACGACACCGGATCGGACCAGCAACCGGAACCGAGCCAGCCGTCGGCCGACGAGAGCCGAGCGGAGACCGAACCCCGTCCAGACCCGCCGGTCGACGAGGGCGAAGTCCGCACCGTCGAGATCGAATCCGTCGGCGATCAGGGCGACGGAATCGCAAAAGTCGAACGCGGCTACGTCGTCATCGTTCCTGACGCGCGACCGGGCGAACAGCCGACTGTCGAGATCGAGCAGGTCAAACAGAACGTCGCCTTCGCTCGAATCGTCGACGAACCCGCGATCTGAAGGCGCTCTCCTCAGTACGTCCGAGCGAAGTAGGCGGTCTCTTCGGCTTTTTCGCCACAGATCGCACAGTCGTCGTGGACCGGTTTCTCGTCCCGATCCAGCGGCACCATCGCGATTTCTGCGGCAATCGCCTCCTTGATCGGTTCTTCACAGTCCTCGTCGCCACACCAGCCACACTTCACGTAGCCGCCGTGCTGACCGATGGTCCCGAGAATCTCTTCGCGACTCTCGGCCTCGCGGGTCGCCCCCTCCAAGGTTTCCTCGGCGCTGGCGTACAGTTTCGCGAAGATCGTTTCGAGGTGGTCGTCGACCGTCTCGTCGAGTCCGTCGCGGTCGACCGTCTCGCTCTCGCCGTCCGGCCGGTGAACGAGCGTTGCGGTCTCCTCCTCAACTTCGTTGGGGCCGATCTCGATCCGCAACGGGACGCCTTTGAGTTCCCACTCGTTGTACTTGAAGCCGGGATTGCGGTTCTCGCGGTCGTCGAGGTGGACCCGGACGCCCGCCTCCGAGAGCGACTCCTCGACGTCGGCGGCGTACTCGACGACTTCGCCCTTGTTGTCCTCCTGCCAGATGGGGACGATCACGACCTGTTCGGGCGCGAGCGTCGGCGGGAGGACGAGCCCCTGATCGTCGCTGTGAGTCATGACGAGCGCGCCCATCGCCCGCCAAGAGAGCCCCCAGGAGGTGGTGTGAGCAGTCTGGTCGTCCTCGCCCTCGTCGGCGTAGGTGATGTCGAAGGCTTCGGCGAAGGAGGTGCCGAGATAGTGAGAGGTCGCTCCCTGAACGCTTTTGCCGTCGGGCATCAGCGCCTCGATGGTCGTCGTGGTGTGCGCGCCGGGGAACTTGTCGTGTTCGGGTTTGCGACCGATCAGCGGCGGAATAGCGAGAATATCCTTGTAGAGGCGTTCGTACTGCTCCAGTCGGGTCATCGTCTCCTCGAACGCGCCGTCCATGTCGGAGTGAGCGGTGTGGCCCTCCTGCCAGAGGAACTCCTTGGTCCGGAAAAAGGGTTTGGTCTCGGTGGCCTCCCAGCGAACGACCGAACACCACTGATTGAGTCGCATCGGCAGGTCGCGGTGCGACCGAACCCACTGAGCCATGAAGGGCGCGATGATGGACTCGCTGGTGGGGCGGACGGCGAGTCGCTCTTCGAGTTCGTCGTACCCGCCGTGGGTCACCCACGCGACTTCGGGGTCGAAGCCTTCGACGACGTCTTTCTCCTTTTCGAGATAGCTCTCGGGAATAAACAGCGGGAAGTACGCGTTCTGGACGCCCGTGTCCTTGAACCAACCGTCGAGATACTCCTGCATGCGCTCCCAGATGGCGTAGCCGCGGGGTCTGGTGACGATGAATCCGCCCATGGGCGCGTAGTCGGCCAGCCCCGCTTTCTGGACGACTTCGGCGTACCAGTCGCCCGTGCTGTGTTCTTTCGACTCGGTGATCCCGAGCTCCTGATGTGACTCCTCGCTCATACGACCCCTTCGACTCGCCATCAATAAACCAATGCTGTTTCGGTCTCTGGTATCGACGCTGCCAGCCGAACGCGGTCTCACGGCTCACCGGTGAAACGAAAGAAAGACAGCGAGAAGTGCTGTCCGACAGAAATCGTCAGGTCAGTAACCGTCGTCAGTCGTCGTTGTCGCTGGTGATGACTGCTTCTTCCTCGTCGTCGCTGAAGCCTGCAGAGTCCTCCTGTCGCTGCTTGGCGTCAGGGTCGTACTGGGCTTCGATGTTCTGGAAGCGCGGGACAAAGGAAAGCTCGTGGTGGCTCTCGGTCGGGTGACCGAGGTAGCGGTCTTCGAGGTCCCACTGGGCCTCTTCGTCGTTTTCGGCGATGTTGACCATGTCCTCGTAGACGGCGTGTGCGCCACTGTGCAGGGCGTACAGCGTGATGAACTGGTATTTGTAACCGAGGTCGCCCAGCTCCTGGAACGTGAGCGGGTCGTCCTCTTCGCTCCAGGCGAAGGAACTGGAGTAGTTGAAGGCCAGTTTCAGGTCGGGGTGGGTCTCGTGGATCTTCTCGGCGTATTTGACGGCGTCCTCGCGGGACGGGTCGGGCATCTCGGGCCAGACGAGATCGACGCCACAGTCGGCGTAGAGTCGGCCGCGCTCGAGGTGCTCTTCCCAGTCACCGTTGGCCGAGCCGTAGGCGTCGGTTCGGGCGATGATGATGGTGTCGTCGTCCTGCTTGGCGTCGACGGCAGCGGAGAATCGGGCTTCAGCCTGCTCTCGCGAGATGATCTGCTTGCCGGCGATGTGACCGCAGCGTTTCGGCGTGGTCTGGTCCTCGATGTGGACCGCTGCGACGCCCGCTTTCTCGTACTCTCGGACTGCTCGCTGGACGTTGTGGATGCCACCGTAGCCGGTGTCACAGTCCGCGATGATCGGCAGATTCGTCGCTTCGACCTGCCGCTTTGCGTTCTCGACCATCTCTCGCATGTCGACCATCTCGAGGTCCGGGAAGCCGAACTGACCCAGCACCGTCGAGTAACCGGACATGTAGACAGCGTCCAGACCGGCCATCTCGGCCAGTCGCGCGTCGAGGGCGTGGTAGGTACCAGGGGCGAAGACGAAATCCTGGTTGTTCAGTTTGTCGCGCAGTTCTCGTGCCGCATCGTTGTCGACATCTCGGATATACGGATCCGTGCTCTGGACTCGGGACGCAACTTCGTCAACTCCGTCGTTGTCTTGTGTCATAGTTGGTATGTACTGCCGCGTTTCAGACGCGGCTCACTTGGCATCTACTCGGAATCGGTGTGAGTAAAAAAACGTTATGAAAGATCATGATAAATGTTCCTTATACTCTTTATTTGAGTCGCTGTGGCGTTCCTGTCGGGCGTTGACACGGGCCGTTAGATGACATATCGTGGTGTCTGGTGTCGTACACCTCTCTGGATCGTCCCGCGTGTCGACGGTTCGGTATCCGTCCCCAGCGCCCCAAAGTTACTCTCTTGTTCACACAACGACTAGACAGGTCCATGCGTCAAAACCCCGCTCTGGTCGCGATATATCTGACGCTGCTGGCCATCTTCGTGGCCATTACGAGGTTACCTGGGAGAATCGCTCTGACACTAGTTATCGTCGGGTTCGTGTCGTTTACCCTCTCGTTTCTCCCGGCCGCCGAGTCGGACTCGTCGGATGGCGGTTCCACGCCCGAATCGTCCCCGAACACGCGGAGACGGTGGTGGTAACATCGACGGCGCGACTGTCGGTTTCGGACAGATGTCCCGTCGAAAGCACTACTTAAGTTCGCCGGGGACAACTGACGAACTATGAGCCAACAAGAGCAGGCCCCGAGCGAGGACGGGGCAGAGGAACTCACCTACGACAAGGACCCCGACCTGCCGAGCAACGAAGTGACACAGGGCGCCGACCGAGCGCCCCACCGGGCGATGTTCCGCGCGATGGGTTACGACGACGAGGATCTCTCCGCGCCGATGATCGGTATCGCGAACCCGGCGGCGGACATCACCCCCTGTAACGTCCACCTCGACGACGTTGCCGACGCGGCCTACGAGGGCGTCGACGACTCCGGCGGGATGCCGATCGAGTTCGGCACGATCACCGTCTCCGACGCGATTTCGATGGGAACAGAGGGGATGCGCGCCTCGCTGATCTCGCGGGAGATCATCGCGGACTCGGTCGAACTCGTGGCCTTCGGTGAGCGCATGGACGGACTGGTCACCATCGGTGGCTGTGACAAGAACATGCCCGGGATGATGATGGCCTCGATCCGCGCGGACCTGCCGAGTGTGTTCCTCTACGGTGGCTCGATCATGCCCGGCGAACACGGCGGCCGAGAGATCACGATCCAGAACGTCTTCGAGGGTGTC
>JBLGCM010000112.1:0-5663 GCA_047617345.1 Natronomonas sp.
CGTTGCTCGGCGTCTGCCAGATCAAGTCGGTGTCGAACTCCTCTTCGAACTCGGATTTCAGCCACGCCCCCGGCGACGAGGACGGCGAGTCGATAAACGAACTGTACGTCCCGACGACCAGTGAGTTGCTCCTGTTTCGGGTACTTCCCGAGAGACAACCAGCGACCGCCGTTGCCGCTGCGCCTGCCGAAAGCAGGAAATGACGTCGATCCATCACTCCGTGGTCACACCCGGTGGTATTTAAAAAACGCGTTTTCCGACCGGTCGGTCCACAACCCCAGTCCGTGACGCCGTGTCGTAGTGTGAGTCAGCGAGCGAACCGCTCGGTACCGCGGAACGGGTCCCCAGCAGAACTCCATCAAAGGGGCGAGCGCAGACATATCACTGCTCGGGCTACACGAGTCCGTTCGATCCGGACATGAAACGTTATGCGTCCGGGGTCGTCTCACTAGGGTATGCCATCGTTTTCCCATCGCGTCGAACAGGTATCCATCAGCGGGATCCGCGAGGTGTTCGAGGCCGCCGGCGAGGATGCGATCAATCTCGGCCTCGGCCAGCCGGATTTCCCGACGCCCGATCACGCCCGCGAGGCCGCCGTCGAGGCCATCCGCGAAGGCAAGGCCGACGCCTACACCTCGAACAAGGGGATCGAATCGCTCCGGGAGGCCATCGCCGACAAGCACGCACGCGACAACAATCTCGACGTCGATCCCGAGGACATCATCGCCACCGCGGGCGGCAGCGAAGCGCTGCATATCGCGCTGGAGGCTCACGTCGACCCCGGCGAGGCAGTCATCTTTCCCGATCCTGGCTTCGTCTCCTACGAAGCGCTGACCCACATCGCGGGCGGCACACCGCGACCGGTCCCGCTCCGGGAGGATCTCACCCTCGATCCCGCCACAGTCGAGGAGGCAATCACCGACGATACCGCCGCCTTCGTCGTCAACAGTCCCGCAAATCCGACCGGCGCGGTCCAGTCGCCCGAAGATATGCGGGAGTTCGCCCGCATCGCCGACGAACACGACGTGCTCTGTCTCTCCGACGAGGTCTACGAGTACCAAATTTTCGAGGGCGAACACCGCTCGCCGGCCGAGTTCACCGAAAGCGACAACGTCGCAGTCGTCAACGCCTGCTCGAAAGCCTACTCGATGACCGGCTGGCGGCTCGGCTGGATCACCGCCTCCACCGAGCGAATCGAGCGGATGCTCCGGGTCCACCAGTACGGACAGGCCTGCGCGAGCGCCCCCGCCCAGTACGCCGCCGAAGCGGCGCTGACCGGCCCGCAGGACGTGGTCGAGGAGATGCGCTCAGCCTTCGAGCAGCGCCGGGACGTGCTTCTCGCGGGGCTCGAATCGATGGGACTGGAGTGTCCCCGGCCGTCCGGAGCCTTTTACGCGATGCCGAACGTCCCAGACGGGTGGGTCGACGAAGTGATCGACCGGGGCGTCGTCGTCGTTCCGGGTGACGCCTTCGGTGACCACGGCGACGGCTACGCGCGAATCTCCTACGCGACGGATATCGAAACGATAGAAAAGGCCCTGGAGATCATGGCCGAGGCGACCGACGCCGTCCGGTAGGCCACGGCAGTCGCGAGATCGGACAGGCGGAAGATCAGACGAGGTTTTTGAACGCTTCGGCGGGTTCGTCGAACTCCGTCACCGTCTCGTCGAGATCGTCTTTCAGATTCTCGGCTCGCTCTTTGATCTCTTGAATCTCTTCGGACTGTTCGAGCTCCTGTGTCGGTTTCTCCTCTTCGAGCAGGCCGATTTTCGTGTTCAGTTCGAGGAGTTCGTCGACCTGTTCGTCGTACTCGCTGGCGGCGAGTTGGTTCTGAATCGCGGTGTGGAGATCCTCTCTGTCGACCGGTTTCTGGAGGTAATCCTCGAATGGCATCTCGACGATATCGAAATCCGGGTCGACCGCCGTCACCATAATCACTCGACAGCCGAGTTCTCGGTCCCGGATTTCGTCGAGCACGTCGTCGCCCGGGATGGTCGGCATCCGACGATCGAGCAAGACCACATCGACGGCGGAATCGACGGCCTCCAGCGCCTGCTCGCCGCCGTAGGCCGTCCGAACGTCGTACTCGCGCTGCAACTGTGCAGTGTAGGCATCGGCAACGGCTGTCTCGTCGTCTACGACCAGTACGGTCGTATCCTCCTCTACAGCTCCCATGGATCACGATTCTCGCTCCGGTAGCTTGTAACTGCCGATCCATTATCACGTCTGAAAACTGGACCCCGATCTTATTTATTGGCCTCAGATTCTATGCTTTGCTTGATCGCGAGTTCGAGGTTTTCGAGTTCCGCGTCGATATTTTTTTTGAAAAACCGCTCGACTCCGGGGACCCGACCGTCGACGCTGAAAGAGTTGCGGAGTTCGGTCACGCCGTCGGCCTCGGTGAGCTCGTGTTCGCCGATGACGCGGAAGGCCTTGGAGGTACCCACGAACTCGACGTACTCCGGGGGATCCCGGTTTCGGTCTTCCGTCTCTATGCGGATCGTTCGGTCGCTGAGCGGTATCGGCAGCGAGACGTGCCAGACCGCCTTGCCGTTTTCGAGCAGTTCGAAGTCCTCGACGACGCTGATCGGGCGCGCTCGTTTCTCCGGGTCGTCGATAAACTCCCAGACGCGTTCCCGAGGGGCGGGAATCGTCACAACTCGCTCTGCGCGAACAACCATACTCCCCGTTACGGACAGGTGAATAAAAACTCCTAGCTACGAGTGATGCGCCACGTCGTCGACCGAGCACGCCCCCACTTCTCGATTTCGACGTCGTCGGATTGCTCGTCGAGTTTCGGAAGCCGTGCCCCGACCTGCTTCGAGGAGAGTCCGAGCTGTTTGGCGATGGTTTTCGAGCGGATGTACTGCTCACCCCGGGAGACGCTCTCCCGCAAATAATCGAGGATCTTTCGATCCGTCTCGCCGAGTTCTGTCATTGGACGGATCTACGTGTGCGAGCGTCTTAAATTTGCAGTTGTTCGCCGTTTTTGCGAGACTGCCTCGGAGACGTCAGTCGTAAAGGTGGACCGCAGCGACGGCGATTCCCGAGGCGAGCAGCGCGACAGTCAGAAAGACCCCCGAGAGCAGTTGCAGCGTCTCGTCGTGATTCGCAAACGAGAGGAACGAACTGCCGGCCATGGCGATTGCTCCGAGCGCTCCGATTACACCGAACGTGAGCACGAGCCCTTTCCCGAGATCGGAACTCTGTGTCGTCTCTGCCATACGTGTGCTTTCACAGGTCGGTACTTAATATATGCGATCCACCGAAGCTATCGACTGAGTCGCCAGCCGACCGCCACGCGCCACGGGACCAGAAAGAGCGCCCCGAAGACGACGTTCGCCAGCAAGAACGAAACGGGAGCCGATCCCGGGATCAGATTCGTCGAGCGGATTGCTCCGCCGATCAACGCCGCCCCAACCCAGACGACGACGATGGTCAAAACGAGCCGAGAGACGTTTCGTAGCTGCTTCGGCAGTGCCAGTTTCGAGGGAACGAACCGCGCCAAAGGCGCCGGGATGAGCGTCGACGACGGTGTGTCCAGACGAAGCCGTTCTGGCACGAACAGCCCCGCCGGAATGGCGAGCGCCAGCCAGCCGACCGCGACCGGAACCGTGATCAGCACCGTTCGGGCGGGTGCCTCCCAGAAGACGTAGCCGTGTGAGACCTGTCCCGTCGCGACGAAGGCGAGGAGAACGAGCAGATCGCCAGCCAGTACGGCGGCCATCGATGGCGTCGTCGGAAGCCGAGCCCCGAGCAGCGGTCGCACCTGTTGTCCGTAGCTCATGAGAGAGACGCTATTCGTCGGTTGGGCCTGTTTACGCTTTTAGTTATCGCTCTCTTCTACCGGTTCGGAAATCCAATCAAACGACGCTACCGATGCGGTCGACGGGCATCACCGAGTAATCAATCGAAAGCGTATCCTGCGTTGCGCGGATCTTTCCGACGAACGTCGAGATGTTCTCTAGACTCCCCTCCAGAATGAACAGTTCCATACAGTAGTGGTTGCCCACGTGATTGTGAACGTGAGAGATCACGAGATGCTCGTACTCGTGACGGAGGTGCATCATCTTGTGCTCGACGTCGGTCGATTCGAAGTCGAACAGGACCGTCACCACCCCCATGAGTTCCCGGTCCTCGAGTTGTTTGTCCTCGAACTCCGTCAACAGGTTCCGAGAGGCCTCTCTGACGACCTCGCTCCGGCCGGTGTAGCCGTGCTCCTCGGCAAACGAATCCAGCCGTTCCAGCAACTCGTCCGGCATCGAGACACTGACAACTGTCATGTATTAACTCGTGGGATCCGAAGTAGTAGAACCTTGTTATCACGACGAGCGAGCGCGAATCGAGTGGTCGGCTTCCGCAACCCGCAGAGCGAAATCGGTTCAGAGTCGGTCGGCCGCAGCGCCCAGGCTGAGCGCCGTTCCGATGATGAACAGCACCGCACCGATTGCGAGGCTGGCCGTCTCCGAAACCAGCGCGGGATACAGACTCACCTGTCCGGACAGCGCCACGAGGACGCCGAGAGTCACGAACAGCACGCCGCCGAGACCGATAATTGTGCCGCCGATCACGCCGAATCGGCCGGCAGTCTCCTGATTTTCGAGCGCGGCTTCGACCTGACTCTCGACGGTGTCGCCGACGTTGTTTTCGAGGGCCTGGATCCGTTCGCCGACCACTTTTTCGATCCGGTCGATTCTGCCGTCCAGCGATCCGGCGACGCGGTCGTCGACGTAGCTTTCGAGGACTGCCTCTTTTTCGTCGAGTTCGGCGGCCCGCTGGGTGAGCGCTTCCTCCTCCTGTTTGATGCCAGACTTCCGGTCATCGAGGTTCGCGACCCGCTGGTCGAGTTCTGCTTCCCACTCGTCGAGGTCGGCCTGTCGCCCCTGAAGCTGTTCTTCGAACTCCCGGAGCTCCTGTTCGCGCTCGGAGAGGTCGGATTCGCGCTGATCGAGTTCGGTCCGGAGCTGATCGAGGCCGCGTTCACGTTCGTCTAACCGTCGCTCGCGTGTGGCGAGTTCCTCCTCGCGTGAGAGCTCCTCGGGCTCTTCTGGAGAGGGATCCCCCTCGGCAGCCGGTGCGTTGTCTTCCGCTTGCCCCGCACTGTCACTCACCGTTTCGTCCGGCTTTTCGTCCTCGCTCGCCGTTTCGTCTGTCCGCTCGCCCGGTTGCTCGCTCGCCGTTTCGGCCGGTTGCTCGCTCGCCTCGCCGGCAGGGTCAGAGTGAGACTCCTCTTCGGGAGAGTCCGCCTCCGACTCGTCGCTGGCCTGCGATGTGAGATCGCCAGCTTGTGATTCGCCCTCGTTGCTCATGTGTACTCGACCTATTCACACTCCGTCACGAAACGCTTTGGGGTGAACACAGGCGACCGAAGAACCGGCAGTCGCTCACGGTTCGGGTTCCGAGGCGTTCCGACGGCGGCCGGTGATACTGGTCGGTCGGATCTCGTACCACTCGCGTTCGAGATCCGCGGCGCCGGCCCATCGGACCTCCTCGGCGCCATCGTCCGCCCGCACGGCGAACGATGCTACTGATCGTTCCGGGAGGTCGGCCGCGTCGACCGAGTGTAGCGTCCCCGTCACGATGGCGCTTTCCCACCGGTCCGTGTGATCGAACTCGTAGACAGTGAGTGTCACCTCCGCATCGACGGCAGCGAACCGCTGTTT
>JBLGCM010000113.1:0-5618 GCA_047617345.1 Natronomonas sp.
CGCTCCACAAAATCTAATTCGATCCAGTCGTTATTCCCGCTGAGGCGTGTGATTTCTGGCATGGATACCTAGAAATCCGTCCGCCTCACTTTTCACGCTTAACTAAACACCGCCGATTACGGACCGGAGCTGTCCGGTGGGCCGTCGCCGTTGCCAGACTTCGGCGAGTCGTCGCTGTCCTCTGAGTTCTCCGGTGGGTCGTCGCCGTTGCCAGACTTCGGTGGGTCGTCGCCGTTGCCAGACTTCGGTGAGTCGTCGCTGTCCTCTGAGTTCTCCGGTGGGCCGTCGCCGTTCTCTGAGTTTTCCGGCGGACCACTGCCGCTTCCAGACGAATCGTCGGTGTCATCGCCCTCGGCGTGCTCAGAAGCCGCGTCACGACCTCTCTCATCGTTCCCCGGGTCGTTCGGTCTGTTGGGATCGTTCGCGTCCGGGGGGCCGCTACTGTCCGGACCACCGTTTTCGGGCCCGGCTTCACCGGTTGAGTCGTTCCCCCGGTCAACTCCATTCCCGCCCGGATCTGCCGGGACGACAGATCCGTTACCGCGCTCGCCGCCTCCTCTGGGCTCCTGGCCCGACCGCCCCTCGCCGGAGTCGGGGACACCGACCCGACCCTGCTCGTCAGCCTGACGCGGTCCGGGGGCGGACGGCCCGCCGCGGCCGGGGATCCCCTCAGGCGGGCCGCGAGGGGCGTCGGTAATGTTTCGTGCGATGTCGGAGACTTCCGGCCCGGTCAGATTTGCGGCGTTGTTTCGGAGTCGGCCGAGTTGTTCGGTGTCGACACCGCGACTGGTAGCCGTCCGATTCGCCTGTTCGATTGCCGAGCGAACGTTTGCGATCTGCGAGCGGAGGGCGCTCGCCCGGGCGGTGTACGCCGCATCGGAGGTGTTTTCGCGGTTCTGTTCGAGGCGTTCGGTCCGGTTCTGGAGGGCAGCCAACCGGCGTTCGAGTTCCGCTGCCCGGTCGGTGATCAACTCGGCGGTCTGGTTGTCACCGACAGTTTCGTTCGCCTGCACTTCCCACAGCCCGCGGTCGATTCCGCTGTCAGCGTCGGCGGCAGTCGCCTGCGCGAACGAACTCACCTGCGCGCCGAGTCCAGCCGGTTCGGTCTCATTGTCCGCACTGCTCTCCTGTACAGCCGTCGCCGTCCCGAGATCTGACATGGCAACAGCGGGAACCATAACAGCCACTCCGAGCGCGACTAAGAGCGCGAGGGCCGCGGTCTGGCGATGTCCCATCACGTATCCCCTGCTTGTCCCCGTTTCCACATAAAACCGGAGATTCGTTCGGTTCGTTTACTGCTCGCTCAGATCGGAGGATACGGTCCAATAGCGTTTATAAGAAGGTCTCGTTCGATATTGTCGTCGACAGACCCCGAGACTCTCCCCGGGGGTCTGGCGCAGACAGCGTTTCTGTACGATTTCACAACCACCCACCGACGAGTTTGATCGGCGGCTCTGATTGCGATTCAATATAAACTCTTGGCGAACTGCTTATATATGATAGTGAGTAACACGGGAATGGATCGCATGTTTGAGCAGTTTTCAGATAGCTACTATCTCGGACGGTTGTACGTCGCACCGACGACGGCAGAACACGCCCAGATGTGTCGGGCCCAACACGAACGGATCAACGAGCAACTGTACGCCGACGGGAAGGGTCTCGACCGCAACGACCGGCCGCTGGTGATGAAGCTCGGCTCGCGCCATCTGGCAGTCCACGGAGACGAGACAGTCCCGGCCGATACCCTCTCTGTCCCCGAGTCCGTTCTCTCCGAGACGGGAGTGCGGAATCCGCCGAGTCTCCGGGAGGTGCTGCTCGCCAAAGCCGACAGGGCCGCTCAGTTGCTGGGACTGACTGGCGGAGCGACCGGCGAGTAATCCCGGGAGAGCGTTCGCCGAGAGCGGCCACCGGATTTTAATAGCTGCCAGCCAACCGGTCGGACGATGCTCGACGACCTGCTCGGCCGGACCGAACTCAAAGAGCGTATCGAGGAGCTCGAAGCCGAGCGCGAGAGTCTTCAGGCACAACTTGATGCCGAGAAAGAGCGCCGCGCCGACGCCGTCACCGACCGCCAGCAGGCCCAGCGGCAGGTCAACAAACTCGAGGATCGAATCGAGGAGCTCAAAGACCGCGTCGAGCGACTCGATTCGGAAGAGCAGTCACGCGACTTCCGGTGCGAGAGCACCCTCAGTGGCCGGCGACTCGACGAGGTGCTCGACCGACTGGACTCCGTCGAAACAGATCCCGAGGGAGCGCTGACCGCCTACGTCTCGAACGAACACGACCTCCCGACGGAAGTGCGGGACGCTGTCGGCGAGCGGGCAGCACTCGTCTCGCGAGCAGCGCCGTGTCTCGTCGTCGCCGACGACGCGGGGCTGATCGAGGCCTGCCTGCGCCCGCCGGTCAGCCCCGACGCGTTCGTCGAGTGGAGCGACGGGTTTCGACTCGACCGCGAGTGGTTTCGCCCACGCGGGCGATACACGCTCGCACTGGTCCGGTCGGATCTCTTCGCGATGGGCACGTACGAGGGTGACGAGCGGATCGGCTTCCACGGCTTCGACAGCGATCTCAAGAGCCAACACTCCAAGGGCGGGTTCTCTCAGAGCCGCTTCGAGCGGCTGCGAGACGAACAGATCGACGACCATCTCGACCGCTGTCGGGCCGCACTCGACGAGCGCGACGCCGACCGGCTGTACCTCGTCGGCGAGGGGTCGGTCCTCGGGGCAGTCGCCGATCTGGCCGCGGAGACCAGCGCAGTCGACGCGACTGGTGATCCCGGGGAGGCTCTCGACGAAGCCGCCGAGCGGTTCTGGCGCGTTCAGCTCAGAGTGCTGTGAGTCTCGGAAGGTACATTTACAGGGCCCGCTCTCGCGTGTCCAACTATGCGGGTCGCCATCCTCGCCCACGAGCGGTTCCCCGACGACGCCAAGACGGGCGTCGGTGTTCTTCGGTACGGCGATCACGAGGTCGTCGCCGTCCTCGATCGCGAGCGGGCGGGCCAACGGGTCCACGACTCCCTCCCCGAGGTACAGGACGCCCCCGTTGTCGCGGGAATGGACGACGCTCCGGACTGCGACGCCCTGTTGATCGGTATCGCGCCTATCGGCGGCGGCTTCGAGGACTCCTGGCGGCCCGATGTCGCGGCCGCGCTGGAACGGGGCTGTGATATCGTCTCCGGCCTTCACTACGCCCTCGGCGAAGACGAACAGTTCCGCGCGCTGGCCGAGAACCACGACGCGGAGATCCGGGACGTGCGCCAGTCGCCCGGAGATCTGACTGTCGCCGCCGGCACTGCCAGTGAGGTAGACGCCCACGTCGTACTCACCGTCGGGACCGACTGCTCGTCGGGCAAGATGACCGCCAGCTACGAACTCCGCGAGGCGGCCCGCGAGCGCGGCATCGACGCCGAAGTCGTCCCGACCGGACAGACGGGGATCATGATCTCCGACTGGGGGATCGCAATCGACCGCGTCATTTCGGATTTCGCCGCCGGCGCGACCGAACGACTCGTCGAACGGGCGGGCGATCACGACGTTCTGTTCGTCGAGGGCCAGGGTGCGCTCGTCCACCCGGCGTACTCGGGGGTGACGACGGCGATCCTACACGGGGCACAGCCCGACTCGCTGGTCCTCTGTCACGTCGCCGGCAAGCAGCGCGTCGGCGGCTACGAGTCCTTCGCGCTCCCGGAACCGGGCGCGTACGCACAGCTGTACGAGTCGATGGCCGCTCCCGTTTCGGGCGCAACCGTCGATGCCGGTTTTCTCAATACCGCCGAGTTCGACAGAAACGCCGCCGACGATCACCTGGCTGCGTACGAACGCGCGCTCGACGCCCCCGTGACGGATCCCGTCCGAGACGGCGTCGGTGCTGTGCTGGACGCCGTTCTCCCGTAGCTGTTGGCCCGAATCCCCGGAGGGAGCGTCCCTCGACGAGAGACTAACCAGCACCCTTATGTACGCCAGAGCGAATTAAATACAGATAGACAGACGATGGAAACAGCCACCGAAAACGGGCCAAATATCACCAGACGGCAGTTGCTCGGCGGAGCAGCAGCGCTGTCTCTCGGCTCGACGAGCGGCTGTATCCAGCGGATCAGAAGCATTCTCAATCGCGATTCGCCCTCGGCCGTAACGCTTTCTGTCACCGCCCCGCCGGCGGACGCGGATCGGATGGCGACGCTTCTCGCGCGTCATCTCGTCGAGAATCTCGAGGCGGTCGGGATCAACGCGACGCTGAATATCCTTCCGGCAACAGAGCTGTACCGAGAGGTTCTGTTGAACGGGAATTTCGACCTGTTTGTCGCCCAGATCCCGCCGATGGACGATCCACAGGCGCTGTATTCGCTTTTGCACTCGGTGTACGCTATCGAGCCTGGCTGGCAGAACCCCTACCGGTACGCAGACCTCGGGGCGGATGAGCTGCTAGAGCGCCAGCGTTCGTCAGCCGGCGAT
This sequence comes from Natronomonas sp., assembly GCA_047617345.1. Classification (GTDB taxonomy): domain Archaea; phylum Halobacteriota; class Halobacteria; order Halobacteriales; family Haloarculaceae; genus Halovenus. Next base: position 4,452 of record JBLGCM010000113.1, read on the forward strand.
CAGCGACGCGAGGCTGTTGGGGAGTTTTTGCGCGTGCTCTGCCGGAATCAGCCGCTGACGACTGTTGCCTATCCTGATGAAATCAGGGCCGTTCGGACGGACAACTTCACGGGCTGGGAGAACCGTCCCCTCCAGAATCCACTCTCGTATCTCGCACTTGAACGCGCCGCAGGCGTCTCCAGATCCGAGGAGCTTCCGCTCCGTCTGGCGGTGGCTGACTCTCGGATGTCCCAGAACCTCAATCCGCTGTCCGTCGAGTACCGGCAGATGAATCCGGTGACAGACCTGCTGTACGATCCGCTCGTCCGACGGATGGAAGACGAGCTTATTCCGTGGCTGGCCACCGAGTACTCCGTCGAGACATCGCGTCGGCTCAGGGTGTCGCTCCGGCCGGGCCAGCGCTGGCACGACGGGACCTCCCTTACGGCCGACGACGTCGCGTTCACCTATCGATTCCTCGCGGACACCTCACTCGGCAAGGTCGCTCAGACAATCCCAGCCCCGCGGTTCCAGGCCTGGAGCGGCCTCGTCAGTGACGCTCATGCCATCGACGACACGACTGTCGAACTCTCGCTGGTCGACGCCAGCGAGGAAGTCGCCGTCCAAGCGCTTACGGTCCCGCTCTTTCCGGAACACATCTGGCGGGATCTGACCGAGGTCGCAGACATTCAGGGGATCGAAGGCTCCGGCAACGTCACCGAGGCGATCGTCAACTCGAACACGGAGCCGGTCGGGAGCGGGCCGCTCGCGGTCGAAAACGTCTCCGCGGGCGAGTCGGTTGTTCTGCGTCCGTTCGAGGATCACTTCCTCCAGCGCGGGGCCGGACTCCTCGACGACGTCCCCGAGGAGTTCGTCGGCGAACCCGCGTTCGACAGCCTCGAGTTCGTGATGGTCCCGTCGAACGAAACTGCGGTCAATCAGGTCGCCCAGGGAGAAATCGACGCAACCGCGACCAGCGTCGACCCGCGGGAAGCAATCATCGAGCGCATCATCGGCGCGTCGGGCGTCTCGCAGTTCACCGAACAGTCTCGTTCGCCGTACCAGATCGGTTTCAACACCGGATTCGCGCCCTTTAGCAATCCGCATTTCCGTCGGCTGCTGGCCCGACTGGTCGACAAAGAGTATGTTACCGAGGAGATTTTCGAGGGATACGGTCGGCCCGCAGCC